>NZ_JALPKP010000017.1:0-104423 GCF_051383635.1 Geodermatophilus sp. CPCC 205506
CGCTCGGCCTGCGCCGACGCCCGCCGGCTGGGGATGCCGGGCCCGGAGCGGCGGGCCGCGGCGCTGGCGGAGCGCGCGACGCGGGCGGCCCGGGCGGCCGACCCGCTGACCGTGCGGGAGCGGGAGGTCGCCGAGCTGGTCACCGCGGCGCTGACCAACCGGCAGATCGCCGAGCGGCTGGTGCTCTCCGAGCGCACCGTGGAGAGCCACGTGCGGAACATCCTGGCCAAGCTGGGCCTGGCCAACCGCACGGAACTCGCCACGGCGACGGTCACCGGCCGGCGGCCCGCTGTGGAGCGCTGACGCGGGCGGCGCGGCAGTCGTCGCAGGCGGCCATCCACACGTGGTGGCGCAGGCAGACGACGGGACGGGGGCGGATCTGGTCGGGGTGGTGCGGGGACGTCACCCCGAACTCAACAGCGGACGGGCTCGTCGGATGCCCGGGAACGGAGTGGCGCGGCGCACCCTCCAGCACACTGGGCGGCGTGCCCGAGGAGCCGGAGCCGCTGCCGCCCGTCGTCTGGGTGATGGCCGAGCACCAGGGGACGGGCCTGTGGGATCGGGACCACGAGCGGTACGGGGACGTCGACCCCGACGACCTCGGCCTGTCGCCCGGCCTCACCGCCCGGCTCGACGACTGGGTCCGGCGGTTCGAGGAGCTCGCCGAACGGTGGGACTGGGGCACGCCACCCCGGGACCAGCGGGCGGCCGACGAGGCCGAGTGGGCGGCGTGGCGGCGGGAGGGGCTGGACGTCGCCTTCGCCGTCCAGGACGAGCTGGACGCGCTCGGCCACGACGTCGACGTGGTCTACGAGGAGGACGACGACCTGCGCCCGGTCCGGCAGCGGCGCGGTCCCTGAGCCGGGCGGCTCAGCCGGTCAGCGCGTCGACGGCGTGCAGCGCGTCCCGGATGCACGCCGGGACGCCGACCCCGCGGAACGCCGCCCCCGCGATGGCCAGCCCCGGCACCGCGCTCACCGCGGCCCGGACGGCGTCCACCCGGTCCTGGTGGCCGACCAGGTACTGCGGCAGCCCGCCGCCCCAGCGCACCAGCCGCGTCGCCACCGGCTCCGGGCGGGCGAGGCCCAGCAGGTCCGCCACGTCGGCGACCACGGCGGCGGTGAGGTCGTCGTCGGTGCGCTGCAGCTCCGACTCGTCGCGGAACCGGCCGACCGACGAGCGCACCAGCAGGGACTCCCCCGCCAGGTGCGGCCACTTGGCCGACGAGACGGTCACGCCCTTGACCAGCCGGCCGGTCACCGGCGGCACCAGCAGGCCGGATCCGGCCTCGACGTGCTGGGCGGGGAAGGCCATGGCGACCACGGCCATCGACGCGTACGGGATGCCCTGCAGGGGCTCGACCGCGCCGGGCGCGACCGACTGCAGCAGCCGCGCGGCCTTGGCCGCCGGCGCGGTCACGAGCACGGCGTCGGCGGTCAGGCGCTCGGGGGCGGCGACCGGGCCGATGGACAGCTCGAAGCCGCCCGCGGTGCGGGTCAGCGCGTGCGCGGGGGTCCGCAGCCGGACGTCGGCGCGTGCCGCCGCCACCAGGACGGCGGGCAGCGACCCGATGCCGTCGTCGAGGGTCACGAACACCGGCGCGTCGGCGTCGAAGCGGCTGCGCTCCCCGGCGTCCCGCGCGGCGGCCGCCGCGCCCAGCACCGAACGGGCCCGCGGCAGGTGGGCGGCCAGCGCGGGCATCGTGGCGACCAGCGAGAGCTCGTCGGCCCGCCCGGCGTAGACGCCACCGAGCAGCGGCTCGACCAGCCGGTCGACCACCTCGTCGCCGAGCCGCTCCCGCAGCAGCGCGCCGACGGCGACGTCACCCGCCGGCGTCAGCGGCGGCAGATCGGCCTCGGCGGCGACCCGCGCCACGCCGTCCGGCGTCAGGATGCCGTCGAGGCCGTCCGCGGAGGCGGGCACCCCGAGCACGGTGCCGGCAGGCAGCCGGTGCCGGCCGTCGGGCAGGACGACGGCGGCCTGGGTCGTCGCCGGCCGGACCAGCCGGTCGGCCAGCCCCAGCCGCTCGACCAGCTGCACCGCCTCGGGCACCCGCGCCAGCACGGCCTCGGGCCCGGTGTCGTACCAGTGCCCGGCCAGCCGGACCCGGTCCAGCTTCCCGCCGATCCGGTCGCCCGCCTCCAGGACCACGATCTCGTCGTCCGGCCGCCGGCGCCGCCACTCGAAGGCGGCCGCCAGCCCGGTGATCCCGGCGCCGACGACGACCAGACGGGTCACGGAACGGTGGTCAGCTCGTGGACCAGCTCGACGACGTGGGTCAGCACGCCCGGGTCGGTGTCCGGCAGGACGCCGTGGCCCAGGTTGAACACGTGCCCGCGGGCGGCCCGGCCCTGCTCGACCACCCGGCGGACCTCCCGGTCGACGGTGTCCCGGTCAGCCAGGAGGACGGCGGGGTCGAGGTTGCCCTGCAGGGACCGCTGCGGGCCCACCCGGCGGGCCGCCTCGTCCAGCGGCACCCGCCAGTCGACGCCCACGACGTCGGCGCCGGCGTCCCCGATCAGCGCGAGCAGCTCACCGGTACCGACGCCGAAGTGGATGCGCGGGACGTCGCGGTCGCCGAGCCCGTCGAACACCGCGCGGGAGTGCGGCAGCACCCGCTGCGCGTAGTCGGCCGCCGACAGCACGCCCGCCCAGGAGTCGAACAGCTGCACCGCCGAGGCGCCGGCGTCGACCTGCGCCCGCAGGAAGGTCGCCGCCGAGACGGCCAGCCGGTCCAGCAGCCGGGTCCAGGCCGCGGGCTCGGCGTACATGAAGGCCTTGGTGCGGGCGTGCTCCTTGGAGGGCCCGCCCTCGATCAGGTAGGTGGCGAGGGTGAACGGCGCGCCCGCGAACCCGATGAGCGGGATGGGGCCGAGCTCGGCGACCAGCCGGCGCACCGCCGTCTGCAGGAAGTCCAGCCGCTCCGGCTCGAGGTCGGGCAGCGCGTCGACGTCGGCGACCGTGCGCACGGGGTCGGCCACGACCGGGCCGACGCCGGGCTTGATCTCGATGTCCACGCCGGCGACGACCAGCGGCAGCACGATGTCGGAGAAGAGGATCGCGGCGTCCACCCCGTGCCGGCGCACCGGCTGCAGGGTGATCTCGGTGACCAGGTCGGGGTCCTGGCAGGCCTCCAGCATCCGGGTGCCGGCCCGCAGCGCCCGGTACTCCGGCAGCGAGCGGCCGGCCTGGCGCATGAACCACACGGGCGTCCGGCTCACCGGCAGGCCCCGGGTGGCCCGGACGAGGTCCGAGTCGGCAGGGGATGGACCCGGGGTCGGCACGGGTTCGGGAACGGCGGTCACGACCGTCGATCCTCCCAGAACGGTGCGGCGCGTCGGCCGCGCGGGGCGGCGTCGCGACCTACCCTGCGAACGTGGAGCCTTCCAGCCTGGCCGGAGCCGGGCACGGCACCGGCGACCGGACCGGGGACGAACCCCCGGAGGAGTTCCGTGCTGGGCTGGCGGCGCTGGCGAGCGTGACGACGCGCCCCGAGATCGTCCTCGAGTCCATCCCCGCCCCGCAGCGGCTCGCGCCGTTCGCGTACGCGGTCGGCGCGCTGGTCACCGAGCCGGAGGGCGACGAGGAGGTCGAGGTCGCCAGCGGGCGGTTCATCGTCCTGCACGACCCGGCCGGCCACGAGGCCTGGGCGGGGACCACGCGTTGCGTCGGGTACCTCTCGGCGACCACCGACGAGCACATGGTGGACGACGCGATGTTCTCGGAGGTCGCGTGGAGCTGGCTCACCGACGCGCTCGACGAGGCCGGCGCAACCCACCACGCGGTCGGCGGCACGGTCACCCGCACCGCCTCGACGCGGTTCGGCGAGCTGGCCGGGCCCGAGCACTCGGTCGACGTGGAGATCCGCGCGTCGTGGACGGCGGAGGACAGCCACCTCGACAGGCACCTGAACGCGTGGCTGGAGGTGCTGGGCACCGCGGCCGGTCTGCCGCCCCCCGGCGTCCGGCTGCTGGGTCCCTCCGGCCCGTCGGGTGGCGGGACTCTCTAACATCGATGTCCCGGGGGTCGCGACACCCCCGCGCCGGCGCCCTCTCCCCGGCCTTCCGCGGTCCCGTGCCGCGAGGCTGTGCGCTGCCGGCGTCGTACTGCTGACGAGACGGGCGAGAAGGTGGACCTGCCCTGAGCACCGACCCCCTCCCGACGCCGGACGACGAGCCGGCCGCCCCTCCGGCGGTGCCGCTGCTCGCCCCCCGCGACGGCCTGCCCCCGGTCATCGAGACCTCCACCGCCCTGGTCGAGTACGCCGCCGCCCTGCGGTCCGGCACCGGACCGGTCGCGGTGGACGCCGAACGCGCCTCCGGCTACCGGTACGGCCAGCGCGCCTACCTGGTGCAGCTGCGCCGCAACGGGTCGGGAACGGGGCTGCTGGACCCGATCCCGCTCCCCGATCTCTCGGTGGTCCAGGAGGCGATCGCCGACGCCGAGTGGGTGCTGCACGCCGCCAACCAGGACCTGCCCTGCCTGGCCGAGATCGGCCTGGTGCCCACGCGCATCTTCGACACCGAGCTGGCCGCGCGGCTGGCCGGGCTGCCGCGGGTCGGGCTGGGCGCCGTCGTCGAGTCGCTGCTCGGCTACTCGCTGCAGAAGGGGCACTCCGCCGCCGACTGGAGCACCCGCCCGCTGCCCGAGGAGTGGCTGGTCTACGCCGCCCTGGACGTCGAGGTGCTGGTCGACCTGCGCGACGCGCTGGCCGCCGTCCTCGAGGAGCAGGGCAAGACCGAGTGGGCGCGGCAGGAGTTCGAGGCGATCCTCACCGCCGGGCCGCCGGCCCCCAAGCAGGACCCGTGGCGGCGCACCTCCGGCGTGCACGGCCTGCGCAACCGCCGTCAGCTCGGCATGCTCCGCTCGCTGTGGCAGGCCCGTGACGACCTCGCCCGCCGCCGCGACGTCGCCCCCGGCCGGGTGCTGCCCGATGCGGCGATGGTCTCCGCGGTGCAGGCCGACCCGCGCACGGAGGCGGCCCTGCTGGACCTGCCGGTGTTCCGCGGCCGCGCCAACCGCAAGCTGGTGGGCACCTGGTTCGGCGCGCTGACCCGCGGCCGCGAGCTGCCGGAGTCGGAGCTGCCGCTGCACAGCAAGCCGGGCGACGGCCCGCCGCCGGTGAGCCGCTGGGCCGACCGGGACCCCGCCGCCGCCACCCGGCTGCAGGTGGCCCGGGCCGGGCTCGCGGAGCTGTCGGCGAAGCACAGCGTGCCGGTGGAGAACCTGCTCTCCCCGGACCTGGTGCGCCGGCTGACCTGGGCGCCGCCCGAGTCGCGGGACAGCGCCTCGGTCGCCGCGGCGCTGCGCGCCGGCGGGGCCCGCGAGTGGCAGGTGGAGCTCACCCGGGACCTCCTGACCGACGCGGTCGCCCGCGCCTGAGCCGCGCCGCGCGTCCGCCGGCCGTGCCACGCTCCTCCTGACGGCCGACGCGGCAGCCCGCCGGCGCCGGCCCGGGCGAGGGGCGGCGGGATGGGCACCTCCGGTGAGCTGCGCGGCGGCGCGAGCCGGCCCGCCGTGGGCCGGGTCCTCGTCGCCGTCGTCGGGGCGGCCCTGGCCGCGGCTCTGCTCCTCCCCCGCCAGGGGCCGGCACTGCCGCTCTCGGCGCCGCCCGTCCCCCCGCCCGCGGAGGTCGTGCTCCTGCCGCCGCGCGGCTCCCTGGCCGGGGACGCCGCCGTCCTCGCCGGCGTCCGCCGGTTGCCGTGGACGGTGCGCGAGTCGACCGTCGGGCCCGGCATCCCCGACGCCCCGCTGGGGTCGCGCCGGGTGGTCTTCGCCGGCGACGTCCCCGGCGGGCGGTGGGCGCTCGTGGTCGGGACGTACACGCTGGTACCGGGGGTGCCCCCGCCCTCCGGGAACGGCGGCCGGCCGGACCTGGCCGCGGCCTGGTTCGCCGGACCACCGGGCGCGCCGCCGGAGCAGATGACCCTGCGCACCGTCCCGCACCGCGTCCGAGCCGACCGGCCGGTGGCCGTGGTCGATCCCCGCGCCGGCGCGCTCGTCGTCGTCGCCGCGCCGGGCGACGTCGTGCAGGTCTCGGAGCACCCCGACATCGCCGAGGACGGCAGCGCGGCGCGCACGTTCCGGACGGTGCCGACCACCGACGGCGTGGCCGTCGTGGCCCTGCCGCCCAACGACGTGCCCTCGACCTCGGCCGTCTCGTACCGGGTGCTCCGCGACGGCGCGCTGCTGGTCCGCGCCGATCCGGACCTCGCGGCGGGCCCGACCGCGATCGCGGCGCCCCCGGACGCCTGGCGCGGGGCGCCGTCGTCGGCGGGGACGCGCCTGGCGGCCGACGTCGTGGCCGAGGTCCTGACCCGCATCGGGCTGCCGCCCGCGGAGGTCGACGTCGCGCTCCCCTGGGTGGGCGCCGTACCAGGCCCCGGACGCGCCGCCGGGGTGGGCGTGGTCGTCACCGTGACCGTGCCGAGCGGAGCGGTGGTCGTGGCGGTGGAGTGGGGGCTGCCCACCACCGAGCGGGTCGAGGCGGCCAACCCCTGCGCCCTCGCCATCGAGCCGGCGGGCGTGCCGCTGGACCGGCGCGTCCTCGCGGCGTCGTGCGCGGTCGTGGAGGTCGGTGCCCCCACGGCGCGGAGCACCCTGGTCGTGGTCGCTCCGCCGACGGTGACGACCGTCCGCGCGCACAGCGCCCGCGGCTCCTTCCTCGCCGAGCACCCCGCCGTCGACGGCGTCGTGGTCGCGCCCTTCCCCCGAGGCACGGCCACCGTCGAGGCCGTCACGGCCGGCGGGGTCAGCCTCGGCCGGGTTCCGCTGCTCGGGCGGACGGCCGCCTTCGGCAGGTGAACGGCGCGACATCACCCGGTCGGAGCACGCGTCGGCTTGGACCTCTCGTTACCGGCGGGTAACTTGGCGGGCGCCGCGCCCCACCGGGCCGGCTCCGAACTCTCGCGGAGGTCCTGTGTCATCTGAAGAGCGGCGGCCACGGTCGTTGCGTGAGGTCGTCTTCGTCGACGGCGTGCGCACCCCCTTCGGCAAGGCCGGGCCGACGGGCATCTACGCCGAGACGCGCGCCGACGACCTCGTCGTGCGCTGCATCCGCGAGCTGCTGCGGCGCAACCCGTCGCTGCCGGCCGACCGGATCGACGAGGTGGCCATCGCCGCCACCACCCAGATCGGCGACCAGGGGCTGACCATCGGCCGCACCGCGGCGCTGCTGGCCGGGCTCCCGACGACCGTGCCGGGCTACGCCATCGACCGCATGTGCGCGGGTGCGATGACCGCGGTGACCACGACCGCGTCCGGCATCGCCTTCGGCGCCTACGACGTCGCCATCGCGGGCGGGGTCGAGCACATGGGCCGCCACCCGATGGGCGAGGGTGCCGACCCCAATCCGCGGTTCTTCAGCGAGAAGCTGGTCGACGGCTCGGCGCTGGTCATGGGCTCGACCGCGGAGAACCTGCACGACCGCTTCCCGCACCTGACCCGGGAGCGCGCCGACGCCTTCGCGCTGGCCAGCCAGCAGCGGTACGCCAAGGCGGTCGCCAACGGGCAGATCGGCCCCGAGCTGGTCCCCGTGGCCACCCGCTCGGCCGAGCACGGGTGGGGCCTGGCGACCGTGGACGAGCCGCCGCGGCCGACCACCACGCTCGAGGGCCTCGGCACCCTGAAGACGCCGTTCCGCCCGCACGGCCACGTCACCGCCGGCAACGCCGCGGGCCTCAACGACGGCGCCACCGGCTGCCTGCTCGCCGCCGAGGACGTCGCCCGGGAGCTCGGCCTGACCATCGGCATGCGGCTGGTCGGCTACGGGTTCGCCGGCGTCGAGCCCGAGGTCATGGGCGTGGGCCCGGTGCCGTCGACGGAGAAGGCGCTGGCCCGCACCGGCCTCTCGATCGGGGACATCGGCCTGTTCGAGCTCAACGAGGCCTTCGCCGTCCAGGTGCTGGCGTTCCTCGACCACTTCGGCATCGCCGACGACGACGAGCGGGTCAACCCGTGGGGCGGCGCGATCGCCGTCGGCCACCCGCTGGCCTCTTCCGGCGTGCGGCTGATGACCCAGCTGTCCCGCCAGTTCGCCGAGCGGCCCGACGTCCGCTACGGCCTGACCGCCATGTGCATCGGACTGGGCATGGGCGGCACCGTGATCTGGGAGAACCCGAACTGGGAGGGTGTCGAGAAGTGACCGCCGTCTTCGAGAACGAGGTCGTGACTCGGGCGTTGGTCCGGTTCCTGGCCCTGCCCGGCCTGGCCGGCGAGCTGGCCCTCGTCACCCTGGACAGCGGGCAGGACCACACCCGCCCGTCCACCTTCGGCCCGGGCGGGCTCGCGTCGCTGGATGCCGCGCTCGACGAGATCGCGGCGCACTCCCCCGCGCCGGCGGCGATCGCCGTCACCGGCAAGCCGTTCGTCTTCGCCGTCGGCGCCGACCTCTCGGGCGTGCCCTCGGTGAGCGACGCCGCGGCCGCCCGGGCGATCGCCGCGACCGGCCACCGGGTGTTCCGCCGGCTCAAGGACTCGCCGATCCCCACGTTCGCCTTCGTCAACGGCGTCGCGCTGGGCGG
Organism: Geodermatophilus sp. CPCC 205506; assembly: GCF_051383635.1. Lineage (NCBI taxonomy): Bacteria > Bacillati > Actinomycetota > Actinomycetes > Geodermatophilales > Geodermatophilaceae > Geodermatophilus > Geodermatophilus sp. CPCC 205506. Next base: position 8,523 of record NZ_JALPKP010000017.1, read on the forward strand.
CGGGCTGGAGCTGGCGCTGCACTGCCGGTACCGGACGATCGCCACCACCGCGGCGGTCGCCTTCCCCGAGGTCTTCCTCGGCCTGGTGCCCGGCTGGGGCGGCACGCAGCTGCTGCCGAACCTGATCGGCATCGACCCGGCGGTCACGGTCGTCGTCGAGAACGCCCTGGCGCAGAACGCGATGACGCCGGCGCCGAAGGCCGCCCGGCTCGGCATCGCCGACGCGGTGTTCGAGCCGGCCGACTTCCTCGAGCGCTCGCTGGAGTGGGCCGCCGGGGTGCTCAGCGGCGCCGTGACCGTGTCCCGCCCCGACGTCGACCGCTCGGCGTGGGACGACGCCATCGCCCGGGCCCGCGCGATCGTGGCCGGCCGCACCCGCGACGCCTCGCCGGGCGCACTGCGCGCGGTGCAGCTGCTGGACCTCGCGCGCCACGGCGTGGACGGCGAGGCCTTCCCCGCCGGCACCGCCGCGGAGGACGACGCCCTGACCGACCTGCTGATGAGCGACCAGCTGCGGGCCTCGCTGTACGCCTTCGACCTGGTCAACAAGCGGGCCAGGCGGCCGGCCGGCGCGCCGGACAAGGCGCTGGCGCGGAAGGTCACCAAGGTCGGCGTCGTCGGTGCGGGACTCATGGCCGCCCAGCTGGCGCTGCTGCTCGTGCGGCGGCTGGAGGTGCCCGTCGTCCTCACCGACGTCGACCAGGCGCGCGTGGACAAGGGCGTCGGCTCCGTGCACGCGGAGCTGGCGAAGCTGGCCGCCCGGGGCCGGCTCTCGCCCGATGCCCTCAACCGGCTCACCGGCCTGGTGACCGGCTCGCTGTCCAAGGACGCCTTCGCCGACGCCGACCTCGTCATCGAGGCCGTCTTCGAGGAGCTCTCGGTGAAGCAGCAGGTGTTCGCCGAGGTCGAGGCCGTGGTGTCCGAGACGTGCGTGCTGGCCACCAACACCTCGGCGCTGTCGGTGACCGAGATGGCGTCCAAGCTCGAGCACCCGGAGCGGGTCGTCGGCCTGCACTTCTTCAACCCGGTGGCGGTCCTGCCGCTGCTGGAGGTGGTGCGCGCCGAGCAGACCGACGACGCCACGCTGGCCACCGCGTTCGCCGTCGGCAAGGCCCTGGGGAAGAGCTGCGTGCTGGTCGCCGACGCCCCCGCGTTCGTCGTCAACCGGCTGCTCACGCGCTTCCTCGGCGAGATCACCGCCGCCGTCGAGCAGGGCACCCCGGTGGCCGTCGCCGACCGCGCGCTCGACCCGCTCGGCCTGCCCATGACGCCGTTCGAGCTGCTGACGCTGGTCGGCCCGCCGGTGGCGCTGCACGTCGCCGAGCGGATGCACGAGGCCTTCCCCGACCGGTTCGCCGTCGGCGAGGCGCTGCGGCGGATGGTCGAGCTCGGGAAGTCGTCGGTGTACTCCGAGCCCGGTGTCGTCGACCCCGAGCTCGCGGGCCTCGACGCCGGCGACGCGCCGCTGACCGAGGAGCAGGTGCGCGCGCGGGCGGTCGAGGCGCTGGCGCAGGAGATCCGGCTGATGCTGGACGAGGGCGTCGTGCAGGCCGTGCAGGACATCGACCTGTGCATGCTGCTGGGCGCCGGGTGGCCGTTCTGGCTGGGCGGCATCTCCGCCCACCTCGACCGCACCGGCGTCTCGGAGGCGGTCACCGGCCGGCGCTTCCTCTCGCGCGGCGTCGCCTCCCTCCCCGCCTGATCCCGTCGGTTTCCGCGGAAACCGCCACGAACATCCCGTCGGTTTCCGCGGAAACCGACGCCGGATCCGGACTTTCCGCGCCGTAAGTCCGGGGCTGATCCGGACTTTCCGCGCGGAGAGTCCGGACAGACGGCGAGAGCGCCGTCCCTCCTCGCGGAGGGGCGGCGCTCTGTCGCGCGTCGGCCGGGCCGGGCGGGACTACCGCTGGGCGCCGTCCACCGGGGCGGCGACGACGGGCTCCGCCCGCTCGGTCAGGACCGCGGTCCACTCGGCGATCCGGCGGGCGACGTCCTGCTCGGTCAGGCCGACGTCGGCCAGCACCTGACCCCGGCTGCCGTGCTCGAGGAACTCCTGCGGCAGCCCCAGCGCCCGCAGTGGCACGTCGCAGCCGCGGTCCTGCAGCGCCTGGGTGAGCGTCGTCCCGACGCCGCCGGCGCGGCCGCCGTCCTCGACGGTGACGACCAGCCGGTGCTCGGCGGCCAGCTCGACCAGCTCGGCGGAGACCGGCAGCACCCAGCGCGGGTCGGCGACGGTCACCTCGATGCCGTGGTCGGCGGCGCGCTCGGCGGCGGCCAGGCACAGCGGCACCATCGAGCCGACGGCGACCAGCAGCACCTCCGGCCGCGTCCCGCGGCGCAGGACGTCGACCGGCCCGCGCCGTTCCAGCGCCGGGATGTCGACCGGCGGCGCGCCCTTCGGGAAGCGGACGACGGTGGGGCCGTCGATGACCGCGACCGCCTCGCGCAGCGCCTCCCGCAACGTCGGCTCGTCGCGCGGCGCGGCCAGCCGCAGGCCGGGGACGACCGACAGGATCGACATGTCCCACATGCCGTTGTGCGAGGCGCCGTCGGTGCCGGTGACCCCGGCCCGGTCGAGGACGACGGTCACCGGCTGGCGGTGCAGCGCGACGTCCATGAGCAGCTGGTCGAACGCCCGGTTGAGGAAGGTCGAGTAGACCGCGACCACCGGGTGCAGACCGCCCATCGCCAGGCCCGCGGCCGAGGTGAGGGCGTGCTGCTCGGCGATGCCGACGTCGAAGGTGCGGTCGGGGAAGCGCTCGGCGAAGGCCGCCAGGCCGGTGGGGTGCAGCATCGCGGCGGTGATCGCGACGACGTCGGACCGCTCGGCGCCGATCCGGACCAGCTCGTCGGAGAAGGCCGCCGTCCAGTCCCGTGCGGTGGCGGCGCAGGCCCCGCTGTCGGGGTCGAAGACGCCGGTGGCGTGCCAGGCGTCGATCTGGTCGGTCTCGGCCGGCGGGTAGCCGAAGCCCTTCGTGGTGACCGCGTGCACGATCACCGGGCCGCCGAAGGAGCGGGCCCGGCGCAGCGCCGACTCCATCACCTCGATGTCGTGCCCGTCGACCGGGCCGACGTACTTGAGGCCGAGGTCCTCGAACATGCCCTGCGGCGAGAGGACGTCCTTGAGGCCCTTCTTGATCGCGTGCAGGGCGTCGTAGAGGGCCGAGCCCAGCACCGGCGCGCGGTGCAGCGCCTGGCGCACCTGGAGCAGCGCCTGCTCGTACCCCGGCCGCAGCCGGAGGGTGGCCAGCGCGTCGGCGACGCCGCCGATGGTCGGCGAGTAGGAGCGCCCGTTGTCGTTGACGACGATGACGACCGGGCGGTCCTGGGCGGCGGCGATGTTGTTCAGCGCCTCCCAGGCCATCCCGCCGGTGAGCGCGCCGTCACCGATGACGGCGACGACCGGCCGCTTCTCCCCGCGGACGGCGAGCGCCTTGGCCAGCCCGTCGGCGTAGGACAGCGAGGTGGAGGCGTGGCTGTTCTCGACCCAGTCGTGCTCGCTCTCGGTCCGGCTCGGGTAACCGGAGAGCCCGCCGCGCTGGCGCAGCCGCTCGAAACCCTCCACCCGGCCGGTGAGCATCTTGTGCACGTAGCTCTGGTGGCCGGTGTCGAAGACGATCGGCTCGCGCGGGGACTCGAAGACGCGGTGCAGGGCGATGGTCAGCTCGACCGCGCCGAGGTTGGGGCCGAGGTGGCCGCCGGTGCGCGCGACGCTGGTGACGAGTGCGTCGCGGATCTCGGCGGCCAGCACGGGGAGCTGCTCGGGAGCCAGCGCACGGAGGTCGGCGGGGGTACGGAGCGATCGCAGGAGCGACACGGGGCGGTGGTGTCCTCTCTGTCGGCGGCAGGTGCACGGCTCGGCAACGGCCGCCGACCAACTGTAGCCGCGTTCACGGACGTCTTCCGTTCGAGCACCGAGGGTGGATGCAGGCTCACAACGCCCTCGGTCGCTCCCGCGGGGCGCTCCGCTCCTCGCCGCGGTGCTCACGCCCCTGTCCGCTCACAGGTCCCGTGGTTCGCTCCCGCGGGGCGCTCCGCTCCTCGCTCGTTCCTCGCTGCGGTGCTCACGCCCCTGCCCGCTCACAACCGGGGCACCCAGCGCTCCCCGCGCAGCGCCCCGGCGACCACCTCCACGCCCCGGGCGGCGGCGGCCAGCCGGGTGCCCTCCCGCTCGTACGCGGTCATCGCGGCGGCCATGGCGTCGGCCGGCAGGTCGTCGCCGAGCTCCACCCGCACCGTGCGCCAGCCGGCCCGCGCCGCCTCGAGCCCCGCGGCCACGTGGTCACGGGCGAAGCGGGCCAGCAGCACCGGATAGCGGCGGAGCACCTCGTGGGCGCGGTAGTCCGGCGGGACCAGGTCGAACAGCCAGGCGACGGCGGACTGCTCCCAGTCCGGCGCCCCAGGCGGCCGGACGGCGTCCGGCCAGCCCGGCGGCAGGGTCCCGTCCACCGCACCAGTGTGCCATCAGTCGAACAGACGTTCGACGGACGCGCCCGCTGTCGAGCTGGATCGGCGTCAGGCCGAGGTGGGGCGCTTCAGCCAGAACTGCTCGAAGCCCCAGGTGCCGGCGCCGCTGGAGTGGTAGTTGACCAGCTCCCAGCCCTCGCTGCCCAACCGGTTGAGCACCGAGCTGGTGTCCCCCTGCTGGCGCTCGAGCTGACCGCCGGGGAGCTTCACGCTCACCCCCGCGCGCTGCGACTCCGCGTCGTTGGCCGTGATGACCGAGGCGTACTCCCAGGTGGTCACGGGAGCACGGTAACCGGTCGGGGACGGCGACCCTCGTCAGGCAGGGATTCTCCGGCTCCCCGGGTCCGGCGCCGACCCCGTCAACCGGCGACCAGCTCCATCACGACGTCGGCTCGGTAGCAGTCCACCCCGAGGTGCCCGTCCGAGCACTCGACCACACGCGGGGGGTTCACGGCTCCCATGTGTTCGGCGAACGGCGTCAGCTGGCTCACCGGCGGGGTCCACGGGTCCGACGGGGACACCACCGCGACCAGCGGCACGCCGCCCAGCTGATCGGCCGGCAGGGCGAGCGGATCCCGCGCGGCGATCTCCCCCGCGCTCAGCGCCCCCGCGATCCGGTCGGTGAACCGAGGATCCGCGGCCACCGCACGCAGGTTCGTCACCGCGGTGATCCCCACCCACCCCAGCAGGTCGGGCACCGACCCGTCGGCCACCATGTTCAACCCGGCCACCCCGCCCATCGACATGGACACCAGCACCACTCCGCTGACCGGGTACACCTCTCGCAGCCGGTCGAGGAGGGACAGGTGGTCAGCCTGCGACGCGGAGGAACCCCAGGCGTCCCCGCCCGCATCCGAGGCCGCCACCACCCAGCCGGCATCGATCAGCGTCTGGGTGAACCGTTGTGCCGACTCCTCGACGGGGACCCGCCGGTCGTGCCCGGCACCGTGCAGCATCAGCGCCACGGGCCGCGGCCCGCTGACGGGGCGGGTGCTCGTGACGGTCAGGACCCGCCGGCCGCTGATCGTGTCCTCGCCGATGGAGGCGTGCTCGAGCCTGGCCAGCGGTGGCTGGCCCGCGGAGACAGGAGCGGGTGCGGCCGCCGCAGCGACCCCCGGACCCGGGCGCACCTCGCCGGACCCGGTGCCAGCGGCGACGGCCGCCTCGCGGACCCCGACGACCACCAGGACGGCGAGAAGCGCGGAGACGGCGGCCCACGCACGCGTGCCGGGTCGTCGCATGTCCCCCATGATGACCGACTGGAACTGCCCGGTCACGTATTGCGACCTCCGGCGCGGACGCGTTGCCCGAGCGTGCGCTCCCGACGTCGCGCGTCAGCGACGCCGGAGCGCAGGCCGCGCAGCCCACCGCGCGGGGAGCCGTTCGGTCCGGCTCGCCGTCACCGTGCCCCACACCCGGAGGCCTCGACGGTCACCTCGACGTCCGGCAAGCGGGTCAGCTGCTCGCGGACCACCGCGGCCTGCAGCCGGGGCTGCTCAGGCCCCGTCACGCGGTCATCGGAGAGCCCGGTCCGCGCCGCGCGACGAACACGAGGTTCTGCGTGACGATGTTGCCGCGCAGGACCCCGGTCTCGGCGGCCAGGCCGAGCTTGAAGAAGCCGCTGTAGAACGTCCAGACGAGCCGGCGCAGCGCGCTGACCACCCCGTGCGGCGCGGGCGCCGACGGGTAGACGTCGACGCCCGCGAACCCGGCGACGGCCATGAGTTGGCGGACGCTGCGTGCGGTGAACCAGGACTCGTGAGTGAAGTCGCCGTGCCGGTAGTTGCCGCCGAACGGGCTCACCGCGTTCGGCACCCGGCCGACCAGCACGCCACCGTCACGCAGCGCCGCCCGGACCTGTGGCAGCAGGACCAGCAGTTCCTCCCGGGTCAGGTGCTCGAAGAAGTCGGTCGCCGTGATGGCCAGGAACTGTCCCGGGGACGCCGACAGCACCTCCAGCACGTCCCCCTGCTCCACACCGTCGATGCCGGACTGCCGGGCGATGGCGACCTGCTCAGGGCTGACGTCGATGCCCCGGGCCCGGGTGTATCCCGCGGCCCGCATGGCCGCCACGAGCGCACCCTGGCCGCACCCGAGGTCGACGACCGGGCCCCTGCGGTCGTCGGGGAGCCGCCGCACCACTTCCTGGAGGGCCGTCGGGGACGTCCTCCCGGCCGTGCCCGCGTGCGTCGTGGCATATGACTCGTACAGGGCATCCCGACTGCTCTGCCTTCTGTCCATGCCTGTCTCCTCGCGACGGCCGGTGGCAGCGTAGACGCGTCGGTACCGGTACGGCAGGACCTCCGGCCGCAGCCGTCGGCAGCGCTGCCGCGCGCCCGGGACGGCGACCCGCCCACCAGGTGATCGCCGGCAGCCGGCCCGCCCAGACCGGCAGGGAGCCCCCTCGTGCACGGCCACCAGCCGGCCTGAGCCAGGAGGACGGCGACAGGCGGCCCGGCGGCGCCGTCCCCGGCAGCCGGCGCCCGGCCTCCCCTACGGCCGGACCGGGTCCCCGAGCAGCAGCGCCACGCACTCCACGTGCGCGGTCATGGGGAAGGCGTCGAAGGCACGGATCCCCGCCAGCCGGTAGCCGGCCGCGCCGAAGACGGCGACGTCGCGGGCCAGCGACGCCGGGTCGCAGGCCACGTAGACCACCGCGCGGGGGGTCGCTGCGGCGAGCACCCGGCTCACCTCCTGCCCGGCGCCCGCCCGCGGCGGGTCCAGGACGACGACGTCCGGCCCGGCGCCGAGCTCGTCCAGCAGCCCGGCCAGCCCCTCGGCGTCCACCTCGCCCTGCCAGACCTCGGCCTGCGGCAGCTCGGCGAGGTTGGCCTCGGCGGCGGCACAGGCGGCCGGGTCGGCCTCCACGCAGACCACACGCCCGTCCGGCCCGGCCAGCGGCGCGAGCGCCCCGCCGAACAGGCCCGCGCCGGCGTAGAGGTCGAGCACCGTCTCCCCCGGCCGCACGTCGGCGAACGTCTCGACGGCGGCGACCAGCGCGTCGGCGGCCTCGGGGTGGACCTGCCAGAAGCCGGTGCCCTCGACCTCCCAGTCGCGGCCGGCGGCGGACCGCGACGTGCGGCCGGCCGGCTCGGCGGGGACGTCCTCGCCCGGGCGGAGCACACGCGTCGACTGCGGCCGGCCCTGCCGGTCCAGCCGGGTCGTGGTCACCGTGCCGGTGGTGTCGACGGCGACGTCCACCGCCCCCGCACCCGGCCAGCGCCGTCCCAGGACCGCGCGGGCGGCCGGCTCGGCGGTGATCGGGCAGTCGTCGAGCAGCTGCAGGTCGTGCGACCGGTGCCGGCGCAGCCCCGGCGCCCCGGAGCGGTCGACAGCGAACCGCGCCCGCGACCGCCAGCGCAGCGGACCGCCGGGCAGGGCCTCGACGGTCACCTCGACGTCCGGCAGGTGGGCCAGGCGGGCCAGCTGCTCGCGGACCACCGCCGCCTTCAGCCGGCGCTGCTCGGCCGGGTCGGCGTGCTGCCAGTCGCACCCGCCGCAGCGGCCCGGCCCGCTGTACGGGCAGGGCGGTTCCACCCGCTCCGGCGAGGCCGCCAGCACGTCGATCGCGTCGGCGCGGCAGAAGCCCGGGTGCCGGTCCTCGGTCACCCGGACCACCACCCGCTCGCCGGGCAGGGCGTGCCGCACGAAGACGACCCGCCCCTCGTGCCGGGCCACGCAGTGCCCACCGTGGGCGACCGGCCCGATGGCGACCTCGAACTCGCGTCCGGTCCACCCGCCGCCGCGATCCGGCCGTGCCCCGCGGTCCCGGCCCCGCTGCCGGGGCCGGCCGCGAGCCTGCGAGCGGCGGGGGGCAGCGGGGTCCTCATCCATACGGGGTCACCTCGGCGTCGTCGGTCAGCCCGCGCCGCAGGTCGCCGGGCGCCGGACCGCCGCCGTTGTCCTCGTCCCGCCCGACCGAGCTCTCCAGCTGCCACGGCACCGTGGTGATCATGACGCCGGGCTGGAACTGCAGCCGGGCCCGCAGCCGCAGGGCGCTCTGGTTGTGCAGCACGTTCTCCCACCAGTGGCCCACCACGTACTGCGGCACGAAGACGACGACCAGCTCGCGCGGGCTGTCCCGCCGGATGCCCTTGACGAAGTCGAGGACCGGCCGGGTGATCTCCCGGTACGGGGACTCCAGGACGGTCAGCGGCACCGGGATGTCGTACTTCTCCCACTGGCCCTGCAGCGCCCGCGTCTCGGCGTCGTCGACGTTGACGGTCAGCGCGGTCAACTGGTCGGGGCGCGTCGCCCGGGCGAAGGCCAGCGCCCGCAGCGTGGGCTTGTGCACCTTCGACACCAGGACGATCGCGTGCACCTTGCTGGGCAGCATCCGCGAGTCGGTGTCGGGGATCAGCTGCTCGGAGACGTGCGAGTAGTGCCGGTTGATCGCCTTCATCAGCAGGAACAGCACCGGCATCACCAGCAGGACCAGCCAGGCGCCGCGGGTGAACTTGGTGACGACGATGATCACCAGGACGACGGTGGTCAGCGTGCCGCCGACGGCGTTGATCGCCTGCGAGCGGCGGATCCGGCTGCGCACCGCCGGGTCGGGCCGGCCGCGCAGCTCCCGGTTCCAGTGCCGCACCATGCCCCACTGGCCGATCGAGAAGCTGGTGAAGACGCCGACGATGTACATCTGGATCAGCCGGTTGACGTCGGCCCCGAAGGCGATGATGAGCAGCGCGGCGAACCCGGCGAGCAGCAGGATGCCGTTGCTGTAGACCAGCTTGTCGCCGCGGGTGTGCAGCTGGCGCGGCATGAACCGGTCCTGTGCCAGCACCGAGCCCAGCAGCGGGAAGCCGTTGAACGCGGTGTTGGCGGCCAGCACGAGCACGAGCGCGGTGGCCGCCTGGATGTAGAAGAAGCCGGGCGAGGTGTCCCCGCCGAAGGTCGCCGCGGCCACCTGGGCGATGACCGTCCGCTGCGGTTCGGTCTCGCAGTTCGCGAAGCCCTCGAGGTCGCACGGGTGCTCGACGTACTTGACCTCCGCGGCCAGGGCGAGCGCGGTGACGCCCGCGAACATGACCGCGGCGATGCCGCCCATGAGGGCCAGCGTGGTGGCGGCGTTCCGGCTCTTCGGCGGCTTGAACGCCGGGACGCCGTTGGCGATCGCCTCGACCCCGGTCAGCGCCGTGCAGCCGGAGGCGAAGGCCCGCAGCGCGAAGAACAGCAGCGCGAGGCCGGTCAGCTGCTCGTAACCGGGCTCCGGTGAGATCGAGAAGCCGGCGGTCTCGGCGACGACCGGCGAGTCGGTGAACAGGTCCCGCACGAGGCCCGTGGCCACCATCACCAGGATCCCGGTGATGAACAGGTACGTGGGGGCGGCGAACGTGCGGCCGGACTCCCGCAGTCCCCGCAGGTTGGCCGCGGCCAGCACGGCCACCAGCCCGACGGCGATGAGCACCCGGTGCTCGTTCAGCGTGGGGAACGCGGAGATGATGTTGTCCGTGCCGGCCGCGACCGACACCGCCACGGTCATCACGTAGTCCACGAGCAGGGCGCTGGCCACGGTCAGCCCGGCGAACTGGCCGTGGTTCTTGAACGCGACCTCGTAGTCGCCCCCACCGGACGGGTAGGCCTTCACGACCTGCCGGTAGGACAGCACCACCGTGGTCAGGAGCAGCACGACCGCGATGGCCAGCCACGGGGCCAGGTACAGGAAGGCCGTCCCGGCGAGGGTCAGCACGATGAGGATCTCCTGCGTGGCGTAGGCCACCGAGGAGAGCGGGTCGCTGGCGAAGATCGGCAGGGCGAGGCGCTTGGGCAGCAGCGACTCGCCGGCGCGGTCGCTGCGGACGGGCCGGCCGACGACCAGCCGTTTCGGGAGTTGTCCGAGGTCGGACAGGCTGGGCACGGCGGCGATGGTACGGACGCCGGGAGCCTGCGCGCCGCCTCCGCGAGGGTGAGTTCCGGCGCTCCGGACGTCGGCGGGCGACGTCCCCGGGTGTAGCTTCGCGGCCGGACAGCGCGGGGCGGACGGCGCCCGGCGCACCACGGATCTGCGATCGGGAGCCCTCAGTGCACGTGGTCGTGATGGGCTGCGGCCGCGTCGGATCGGCGATCGCCCGCCGGCTCGAGGAGATCGGCCACAGCGTCGCGGTGATCGACCAGGACCCCGAGGCCTTCCGCCGGCTCGGGCCCGACTTCGCCGGCCGCCAGGTGACCGGTCTGGGCTTCGACCGGCAGACGCTGCTCGACGCGGGCGTCGACTCCGCCGGGGCGTTCGCCGCGGTCAGCAGCGGCGACAACTCCAACATCATCAGCGCGCGGGTGGCCCGCGAGACCTTCGGCGTCCAGCACGTCGTGGCCCGGATCTACGACTCCAAGCGCGCCGAGGTCTACGAGCGCATGGGCATCCCCAGCGTGGCCACCGTCCCCTGGACGGTGAACCGGCTGCTGCGCGAGCTGCTGTCGGTCAAGGTCAGCGAGCTGTGGCGGGAGCCCACCGGCCAGGTGCTGCTCATGCGCGTGACGGTCACGGAGGGCTGGGTAGGCAAGAAGCTCTCGGCGCTGGAGGCCGCCTCCGGCGCGCGGGCGGCCTGGCTGGTGCGCTTCGGCGACGCCCAGCTGCCCACCCCGGCCACCGTGCTGCAGGACGGCGACCAGCTCGTCGTCGCCGCCACCGACGCGGTCACCCAGCGCGTGCACGAGGTCGTCGAGCGAGGCCCCGAGGGAGGGGATCACTGATGCGCGTGGCCATCGTGGGCGCCGGCGCTGTCGGCCGGTCGATCGCCGGCGAGCTGCTCAACAACGGGCACACGGTGATGCTCATCGAGAAGGACGCCCGCAAGGTGCGCACCCGGGCCGTTCCCGGCGCCGAGTGGGTGCAGGCCGACGCCTGCGAGGTCTCCTCGCTGGAGGAGGCGCAGCTGGCCACCTGCGACGTCGTGGTGGCCGCCACCGGTGACGACAAGGCCAACCTCGTGGTGTCCCTGCTGGCCAAGACCGAGTTCGCGGTCAACCGGGTGGTCGCCCGCGTGAAGGACCCGCGCAACGAGTGGCTCTACACCGAGGCCTGGGGCGTCGACGTCGCCGTCTCGACCCCGCGGGTGATCGCCGCGCTCGTCGAGGAGGCGGTGACCGTCGGCGACGTCGTCCGGCTGATGAGCTTCCGCAAGGGCGCGGCCAACCTGGTCGAGATCACCCTCGCCGAGGACACGCCCTGGGTGGGCCGGCCGTTGCGCGACGTACCCCTGCCCCGGGAGACGGTGCTCACCGCGCTGCTGCGCGGCGACCGGGTGATCAACCCCAGCCCGGACGAGCCGCTGGAGGCCGGCGACGAGCTGCTGTTCATCACGCACGCCGACGTCGAGGAGCAGCTGCAGGAGGTCCTCTCCCCCGCCCACGCCGGCTGAACGAGGCCTCAGGCGGCCGGGCGCTGCTCTTCCGGGCCGGCGTCCGCCGGCTCGGAGCGGTGCCGGTGCAGCCGCGCCACCACCCAGAGCGTCACGACGACCTCCACCGCGGTCACCGGCAGGCCCAGCACCAGGGACGCGGTGCCGAGCAGCTCCACCTCGTCGGCCCGGTACAGCACGAACTGGACGACGGCGCGCATCAGGAACGTCGCGCCCCACAGCAGGGTCAGCCAGGAGTAGGCGCGCACCATCCGACGGTCCTCGCGCCAGTGCCGCTCCGGCTGGGGGTCGGCCGGTCGCTCGCCGGTCTCCGGGTCCGGCGGCTGTCGGTGGTGCAGGGTCGCGCTGACCCGGTCCAGCTTCTTCCGCAGCCCCGGCAGCTTGTGCGAGGCCATCGCCCCCAGGTGGCTGGGCGCCAGGAACTCGGCCAGGACGCCGACCAGTGGCCAGCGCACGGCGATCGAGCCGATCAGCACGACGCCGAGCGCGACGTTGCGGACCAGGCCGGGGACGAAGAAGTCGCGGGCCTGGCCGGACGCGGCGGCGATCCCGACCGCGATCGCCACCCCGAACAGGCCGCTGACGGCCTGCTGGACGCTCTCCCGGCGCACGAGGCGCAGCGCGAAGACGAGGACGGCGGCGCCGATCGCCGCCCAGATGCCGGCGCGCAGCCCGCCGAGGGAGTTGGCCACGATGAACGCCACCGTGGGCAGCGACGCGTCGAGCATGCCCCGCCAGCCGCCGAGCTGCTCGAGCACCAGGTGCCGGTCGAACGTCACGGTGGCCGGCTCGCCGCCCGGCGGTCCACCGGCCGGGTGAGGGCCGGTCTCCGCCGGCCCGGGGCGGCCCTCCCCCTCGGGCACAGGTGTCACCCGGCGCTCAGCTCGTACCGGGGGTTGTAGATGACCTGCCGGCCGTCGAAGGAGGCGAACCGGCCGTGGGCGCTGAGCGTGCGCCCGGGCTCGATGCCGGGGATCCGGCGCCGGCCCAGCCACACCAGCGTCACCGACCCGGAGCCGTCGAAGAGCTCGGCCTCCAGGGTGGGCACCGTCTCGCGCGGGGTGTAGACGACCGACTTCAGCCGGCCGGTGACCGTGACGACCGCCCCCTTGCGGCAGGCGCTGACCGGCTCGCAGCCGGCGATCGCCGCGCCCTCGCGCAACTGCTCGGCATCGATGGTCTGGTCGTCGGCGGTCAGGCGCTGCAGGGTCCGCGCCAGCCAGCCGCCCGAACGGGTATCGGTCACGGTGCAAGCGTAGATCTGCCCCGCGGGCGCGCGGCGCGCTCCCGCAGCCAGTCGCGCACCAGCGCCCACGGCGCCCCGGCCGGGTCGATCAGGACCATGTGGTCGCCGTCCACCAGGCGCACGTCGACCCGCTCCCCCACCGCAGCCGCGGCGGCCGCGTAGCGGGCGCTCTGCTCCGGTGGGACGGACTCGTCGGACCGGCCGTGCACGCAGAGCAGGTCGGCGCCGGCGGGCACCAGCCGGACCGGGTCGGCCGCGGCGTACCGCTCGGGGGCCTCGTCCGGCTCCGCGCCCAGGAGGCCCTGCACCGCGCCGTTGCCCATCCGCTGGGCGGCGGCCAGGGTCAGGTCGAGGACGCCGGCCTGCAGCACCGCGGCGGCGATCCGCACCCGCGGGCGCGCGCCCGGCGCCCCCTCCGGCAGGCGCCCGCGACCGGCCACCCAGGCGGCGAGGTGCCCGCCCGCGGAGTGGCCCACGACGGCGACGTCGGCGAGGTCCAGCTGGCCGGCTGCGTCTCCCCCCTCCCGCGCGAGGTCGGGCAGCACGTCGACGGCGGCCGCGACGTCCTCGAGCGTGGCCGGCCACCCGCCCCCGGCGCCGACCCGCCGGTACTCGACGGCGACGGCGGCGAACCCGGCCGCGGCTAGGTCGGCGGCGAGGGGCCGGGCCAGCTCGATGCCGTGGGCGGCCCGCCAGAAGCCGCCGTGCAGCAGCACGACGACGGGTGCCGGGCCCCCGCCGTCGGGCAGGGTCAGCTCGACGAACTGGTCGGGGTGCGGGCCGTAGGAGGTCCTCACGCGCCGGGTGCGGGCTGGGTGCCGCCGGCAGCCGGTGTCCCGCCCCCGGGCGGGGCCTGCCGGCGGGCCGCCTGCTGGGCCGCGAGCTGCTGGCGGGCCGCCTGCTGGGCGGCCACCTGCGCCGCCGCCTGTGGGGGCAGGGTCAGGGGCAGTTGCTCGCGCACGGGCATCGGCTCGGCCCCGCGGACGACGACGATCCGCCGGAACGCCTCCTCCAGCTCGGGCGCGGCCTCCGGGTCGGCCGCCGCCGGGCCGCTGAGCATCCCGCGGAGGAACCAGCGGGGGCCGTCGACCCCGAGGAAGCGGGCCGCCCGGCGGACCGGCTGGGGCGCGGGCTGACCGGCCTGCGCCGGCGGCGTGGTGAGGACCGTTCCGGCCAGCTCCGTCCCGAACGGCCCCTCGACCTCCGTGAGCGACCCGCCCTGACCCGAGGCGCTGCGGGCGAGCTCGGCCCGCACCTCGTCCCAGATGCCGGCCGCCCGCGGCGCGGCGAACGCCGACACCTGCAGCAGCGACTCGCCCACCCGCAGGGTCGCCCCGATCACCTTCTGCTGGGCGTTCACGTCGACCCGCAGCTCCATGCCCGCGACCGCGGGGAGCCGCAGCGAGCCCAGGTCGACGCGGGCGACCCCGTCGTCGGGCGCGTCGGCCGCGTCCCAGGGGCCCGCGGTCTCCTCGACCTCGCGGACGCGGTGCTGCGGCTCGGGCGGCACCCCGCGTTCGCGGAGGCTGCGGTCGATCCGGTTGCGTCGCCGTCCGAACGGCATGTCAGCTGCGTCCCTTCGCGTGTGCGCTCGCGTGGCCGCCGGTCGAGCCGTGCCCGCCGCTGCCGCGCGTGCTCTCGGGCAGCTCCTCGACCGGCACGAACCGGGCCCGCACCACCGGCTGCACGACCAGCTGGGCGACGCGGTCGCCGCGGCGGAGCGTGAGCGGGGTCGTGGGGTCCAGGTTCACCAGGTTGACCTTGATCTCGCCGCGGTAGCCGGCGTCGATGGTGCCCGGCGCGTTCACCAGGCTCAGTCCCAGCCGGTGCGCCAGCCCGGACCGCGGGTGCACGAAGCCGGCGTAGCCCTCCGGTATGGCCACGGCCACCCCGGTGCCCACGAGCGCCCGCTGGAGCGGCGCGAGCTCGACGTCCTCGGCGAGGGTGAGGTCGGCGCCGGCGTCGCCGGGCAGGGCGTAGGCGGGGACGGCGCCGCCCGGGGCGGACAGCCGGACCGGCACGTCCACCTCGGGGGCGCCGGACCCGGGGACGGTCGCGTCGGGGTCGGGCACGTCGGCGACCCTAGTGGCGCGGTCGCGCGGTCGCCGTCAGGTGCGCAGCTTCCGCAGGTCGGTGAGGACGCGGCCGGCCAGGCTCTCGGTGGCCTTGAGGTTGCCCCGGCCGCCGAGCGCCGCGCCGACGAGGAACGGCGCCGCCGCGGGGATCGAGCGGGCCAGTCGCCGGGTCATCCGGAGGCGCAGCGTGCGCAGCCCGGCGGTGCCCAGCAGGGCGCCGAGACCCGGGGCGACCGCCGCGCCGTCGACGGCGCGCTGCGCCGACCAGCTGGACAGGTACGCGCCGGCGCGGGCGCGGGCGTCGCCGGGGGCCGGCCGACCGTGGAGCTCGTGCAGCTCCCCGATGAGGACGACCTCGACCGCCGCGGTCAGCACCGTCTCCGCGGCGAGCTCCAGTGGCAGCGCCAGCAGCGAGGGCGGGGCGAGCCAGTGCGCGGCCGAGATGCCGCCGGTCGCCGCACCGATGCCGGCGGTGAGCCGGCCGGCGCGGGCGACCAGCAGGTCGGCGATCTCGTCGTCGGCCGCCCCCGGGTACGCCACCCGCAGCCGGGCGGCGTCCCGGATCGGCAGCCGCGGCGCGGCGGCGGCCAGCAGGTCGCCCAGGAGGGCGACCGGCGACCTGTCGTCACCCTCGGCGGCGGACGCGGTGCCGGCTGCGGGCGCGCTGCCGCGCCCGACCCGGCTGCCGGCGGCCGACACGACCGCCGAGACGACATCCCGCAGGGTGGCGGCGGCCGGCCGGCGCCCGTCCTCGACCGGGGTGCCGGCCGCACCGCCCAGCAGCCCGGAGACGGCGTCGGCGAGCACCCGGCCGGCGCGGCCCAGGGGGCTCTCGACGGCCGGTCCGTCGCCGGGCCCGGTGGTGGCCACCGGACGCGGCGGCGGGACGTCGCGCACCGCGCCGGTGCGCTCCCGGTCCTCGGTCACGTGCTCTCCTCCCGTCGAGTGCTCTGGATCACCGCTCCCGTCCTGGGGAGGACGGGGTTCTCCGTCAGGCGGCGCAGTCCCGGCAGAACAGCTGGTCGCCGCGGGTGGCGGCGAGCCGGCTGCGGTGCTGCACCAGGAAGCAGCGCGAGCAGGTGAACTCGTCCTCCTGCTTGGGCAGGACGCGGACGGTCAGCTCCTCGTTGGACAGGTCCGCGCCGGGCAGCTCGAGGTTCTCGTTGAAGTCGGTCTCGTCGACGTCGACCGACGAGGACTGCGCTTCGGCACGCCGCGCCTTGAGCTCCTCGAGCGAGTCCTCGCCGAGCTCGTCGGCCTCGTTGCGGCGCGGGGCGTCGTAGTCGGTGGCCATGGGGTGTGCCCCTCCTCCGGGGTTCTCGCGGGCTTCGGCGCCCGCTTCGTCTGACGTCGGCGCCGAGGCGCCGCCGTCCTTGCCGGTCGCAGGGCGACCGGTGGTCTGCAGGCCGGCACCCGCTTCTCGGGCCCCGGCCGGTGTGGCTGTCCGCGTCCCCGTGAGCACCGCCGGACGGCGGGAGACGACGGCGCTGGACGACCAGCGGACCCCCCAACGTCGCGCGGTCCCCGTTTGTGCCCGACTCGCGAGGCGACGATCGCAATCGGAGCCGGATCGGGTCGGACGGGGTGCGGAGCGCCAGAGGTTACCCTGCGCCCGTGTCGACTCCCGCGGGTGCTGACCCAGCCGTCGTCGGTCCGTACCTGGCCGGTGTCCTCGGGGACGAGCGGTGGCGATCGGTGCGCCTCGAGCTCATCGCCGCGGGCCTGTCCAACCTCACCTACGTGGTCAGGCCGGAGGACGGCGCACCGGGCGACGAGGTGATCCTCCGGCGGCCCCCGACCGGCGCCGTGCTCGCCACCGCGCACGACATGGCCCGCGAGCACCGGGTGATCAGCGCCCTGGGGCCGACGCCGGTCCCCGTGCCGCGGACGCTGCACCTGTGCACCGACCCGGAGGTGCTCGGCGCGCCCTTCTACGTGATGGAACGGGTCGTCGGGCTGCACGTGGTGGACCGGATCCCCCCCGGGTACGCCGACGGGCCGGACCAGCGCCGCGCCATCGGCGACGGGCTGGTCGACGTCCTGGCCGAGCTGCACGCCGTCGACCACGAAGCGGTGGGGCTGGGCGACTTCGGCCGGCCGGAGGGCTTCATGGCCCGGCAGGTGCGGCGCTGGACCAAGCAGTGGGACGCCACCCGTGACCGCGACCGTCCCGGCCTCGACGCGCTGGCCGCCCGGCTGGCCGAGACCGTGCCCGCCACCCAGCGCGACGCGATCGTCCACGGCGACTACCGGCTGGACAACTGCCTGCTCGACCCGGACGTCCCGGGCCGGATCCGCGCGGTGCTCGACTGGGAGATGTCCACGCTCGGCGACCCGCTGGCCGACGTCGGGATGCTGTTCGTCTACTGGCCGCAGGCCGGTGAGGAGAGCGTCGCCGGCCAGAGCACGGTGACCGCGCTGCCCGGCTTCCCCAGCCGCACGGAGGTCGCCGAGCGGTACGCCCGGCGCAGCGGGCTCGACCTGTCGGACCTCAACTGGTACGTCGGGTTCGCCTACTTCAAGTTCGCCGCGATCGTCGCCGGCATCGTCGCCCGCTCGGCGGCCGGGGCGATGGCCGGCAAGGACACCTCCGGCTACGCCGAGCGCATCGACCCCTGCGTGGAGCAGGGACGCGCCGCACTGGACGACGGTGCGATCTAGGGCCCTGCGGCGGCTCTAGACTCCCGCCGACCGTCAGCCTCCGAGGGGGAACCAGCTCGTGACCGCGCCGCCCACCGACCGTCCCGCGGTGCGCCCCCGCAGTGGCCGGCGGCCGATCCCGCCGCTGATCTTCCTGCTCGTGCTGGCACTGGCCGCACTGGCGGTCTGGTGGAACGTGCTGCAGGACGAGCAGGACCGCGACGCGGCCCAGGCGGCGGCGTGCACGACCGCCTCGGCGGCCCCGCCCTCGCTGGACCCGAGCACCCTCTCGGTGCGGGTGTTCAACGCCACCGACACGGCCGGCCTGGCCCAGACGGTCGCCGCCGACCTGCAGGCCCGCGGTTTCGTGGTCGAGGAGGTCGCCAACGACCCCACCGACCGCGAGGTCACCGGCGTGGGCGAGATCCGGCACGGCCCCCGCGGCAACGACGCGGCCGCCTACCTGGCCCTGCACCTGCGCGACGCCGGCGACTTCCTCGACACCCGGGCGACCGCCCAGGTCGACCTCGTGATCGGCCCGGAGTTCGTGTTCCCCGACAGCCTGGCCACCGCCGAGCAGGTCGCCGAGGCGCTGAGCACCGTCGAGAGCGCCGCCGCGGCCTGCTGACGGCCGGCCTGCCCGGTTCCGCCGCGAACCGGCGAGGGGTGGGCGGTACGGGGACCGCTCAGTGCAGCCGGTCGAGAAGCTCGACGAACGGCTCGGCGACCGAGGGCGCCACGGCGATGCCCAGGGGCTGCGCGAACGGGCGCCCGGGGAGCCCGGTGACCACCGCCCCGGCCTCGGCGGCGACGAGGGCCCCCGCCGCGAAGTCCCACGCGTTGAGGTGCAGCTCGTAGTAGGCGTCGACCCGGCCGGCGGCCACGGTGCACAGGTCGAGCGCGGCCGACCCGTGCCGGCGGATGTCCCGCACGTGCGGGAGGAGCTCGGCCACCACCGCCCCCTGGGCCCGGCGCTGTTCCTCCTGGTAGCCGAAGCCGGTCGCGACGAGGGTCTGCTCCAGCGACGCCGGGCGGCTGCCGGTCAGCGGGACCGGGTCCCCGTCGCCCACCGTCAGGGTCGCGCCGCCACCGGCGGTGGCCGCGTACAGCTCGCCGGTGGCGACGTTGAGGACCACACCCGCGCGCACCAGGCCGTCGACCTCGGCCGCGATGGACACCGCGAAGGCGGGGAGCCCGTAGACGAAGTTCGTGGTGCCGTCGATCGGGTCGACCACCCAGCGGACGCCGCTGGTCCCCGTCCGCTCGCCGCCCTCCTCGCCGAGCACCCCGTCGTCGGGACGCGCCCCCAGGAGGCGGGCCACGACCAGCTCCTCGCAGGCCTTGTCCACGGCCGTGACCATGTCGACCGGGCTGGACTTGAGGTCGACCTGCTCGGCGGCCGAGGCGCGCCCGCGGGCCACCAGCTCCCCCGCCTCCCGCGCGGTCGCGACGGCGAGGTCGAGGAGGGCGGCCGGTTCCACGTCGGAGGTCACGACGCCGATCCTGCCCGAGCCCCACTGGCGCCGGCGGCCCCGGTCACTACCCTGACCGCGTGCTGGGCTTCGGGGTCGACATCGGTGGCAGCGGGATCAAGGGGTGCCTGGTCGACCTGGACAAGGGCGAACTCCAGGGCGAGCGGCTGCGGATCGAGACGCCGCAGCCGTCCCTGCCCGAGCCGGTGTACGACGTCGTCGCGCGGATCGTGGACCACTTCGACTGGCAGGGCCGGATCGGGGTGACCTTCCCCGGGGTGCTCAAGCGCGGGGTCGCGCACACCGCCGCCAACGTCGACAAGAGCTGGCTGGGCACCGACCTCGCCGCCGGCCTGGCCGAGCGGGTGCCCGACGGCGTGCAGACGCTCAACGACGCCGACGCCGCGGGGCTGGCCGAGATGCGCTACGGCGCCGGCCGGGACAGGAACGGCGTCGTCCTCATGTTGACCTTCGGCACCGGGATCGGCAGCGCGCTGTTCACCGACGGCGTCCTGGTGCCCAACACCGAGTTCGGGCACATCCAGGTCGACGGCGAGGACGGCGAGCGCCGCGCGTCGGCCGCGGCCCGGGACCGCGAGGAGCTCAGCTACCCGGCGTGGGCGCGGCGGGTCGACCGCTACCTCGACGTGCTCGAGGCCAGCGTCTGGCCGGACCTGATCATCGTCGGCGGCGGGGTGAGCAAGAAGGCGCACAAGTGGGTGCCGCTGCTCTCCACCCGCACCCCGGTGGTCCCGGCGGAGCTGCTCAACGACGCCGGCATCGTCGGCGCGGCGCTCGCTGCCGAGGAGCGCATCGGACGGTGACCGTGCGTGAACGGAGGCGGACCATCGCGCGCCCGGACCGCCACGGAGCGTGAGCACGTCCCGGATCAGGGGGGGAAGACCCCCTTGCGGGCGACCGCGACCAGTACGGAACGGTGGAATAGCCCTGGCGCGTCGTTACAATGGGGAAGCCCCGCTCCGTCGCTCCTCAGCCGTGAGGCATCCCCCGTCCGCGCACCGGTGAAACCCGGGGTGCCCGCGGGACGCCCGCGCCCGGGACGCCGGCCCGGGGCCGCTGCCCGGGGACCACATGGGGACTCCGGGGAACGCACCCCAGCACGGGAAGGAACCTGAGTGCCCGCCGATCAGCCAGAACCGGACGCCGCCGCAGCGAGCACGCGCTCCAGGACGGTCGCCGCCGGTCCCCGGCCCACCCGGACCAGCGCACCGGTATCCGCGGGGGAGGCCGGAGCCGCACCGGCCAAGTCCACCCGCAAGAAGGCCCCGGCGAAGTCCGCCACGGGCGCCCGCACGCCGAGCATCGCCCCGTCGCCGGGTGGTGGTGAGGGGGCCGTGCTGACCGCCGTCGCCACCGACGACTCCCCCGTCGCCGTCATCGACGCCGGACCGGAGGGCCTCAAGCTCGACGACGCCGTCGTCGCCGGCCCCGACGGCGTCGCCGACGAGCCCACGCCCGAGGAGGCCGAGGCCGTCGGCGGCGACTTCGAGTGGGACGACGAGGAGGAGTCCGAGGCGCTCCGCCAGGCCCGCAAGGACGCCGAGCTCACCGCGTCGGCCGACTCCGTCCGCGCCTACCTCAAGCAGATCGGCAAGGTCGCGCTGCTCAACGCCGAGGAGGAGGTGGACCTCGCCAAGCGGATCGAGGCCGGCCTCTACGGCGCCGAGCGGCTGCGCCAGGCCGAGGAGGAGGGCCAGAAGCTCTCCCCCCAGATGCGCCGCGACCTCAACTGGATCGTGCGCGACGGCGAGCGGGCCAAGAACCACCTGCTCGAGGCCAACCTCCGCCTCGTGGTCTCCCTCGCCAAGCGCTACACCGGCCGCGGCATGGCGTTCCTGGACCTCATCCAGGAGGGCAACCTCGGCCTGATCCGCGCGGTCGAGAAGTTCGACTACACCAAGGGCTACAAGTTCTCCACGTACGCCACCTGGTGGATCCGGCAGGCCATCACCCGCGCCATGGCCGACCAGGCCCGCACCATCCGCATCCCGGTGCACATGGTCGAGGTCATCAACAAGCTCGGCCGCATCCAGCGCGAGCTGCTCCAGGACCTCGGGCGCGAGCCCACCCCGGAGGAGCTGGCCAAGGAGATGGACATCACCCCGGACAAGGTGCTGGAGATCCAGCAGTACGCCCGGGAGCCGATCAGCCTCGACCAGACCATCGGCGACGAGGGCGACAGCCAGCTCGGTGACTTCATCGAGGACTCCGAGGCGGTCGTCGCGGTCGACGCGGTGAGCTTCACGCTCATGCAGGACCAGCTGACCAGCGTGCTGCAGACGCTGTCCGAGCGCGAGGCCGGCGTCGTCCGGCTGCGCTTCGGCCTGACCGACGGCCAGCCGCGCACGCTGGACGAGATCGGCCAGGTCTACGGCGTCACCCGTGAGCGGATCCGGCAGATCGAGTCCAAGACGATGTCGAAGCTGCGCCACCCCAGCCGCTCGCAGGTGCTGCGCGACTACCTCGACTGAGGAAGAACCCCGTCCCGCACGAAGGGCCCCGGCCACCGGCCGGGGCCCCTTCGCGTTGCGGGCGGGTGTCACTGCGTCCCGCCCGTCACGGCCGGATGTCAGGAAGGTCACGATCTCACCCACACGAGGCGGACCGGTCGTGTACGCCGTCATCCGCCGGGTAAGCGGCGTAGCGTGAGGGACGTCGAGACAGCAGCGGACCCACCAGCCGGACGATGACCGGCGCACGGAACGACGAGACCACCCTGACGAAACAGTCCTGCCCGACCCAGTGACGTCCCCTGCTGACCCGCCCCACCGTGACGAAGGACACAGGCCCGCCACCAGCGAGTCTGCCCTCCGGCCGGAAGGACCGGGAACACAGGAGGTCGCCCTGGCGCTGTGCAGGAGGCCGATCCGCAGCCGCGGGTCCGTGCGGTAGAGAGCGAGTGATGACCCAGATGACCCAGACGCTGACGACGACCCCCTCCGCCGACGAGCTGGTCGTTCCCTTCCACTGTGACCGTTGTGGCGCGCTGGCCAAGGTGCGGGTGGTCCTCGCCAGTGGCAGTGACCTCGTGTTCTGTGGTCACCACGCCCGTGAGTACGAGGGCAAGCTGCGCGACATCGCCGTCGACATCATCGACACCGACGGCGAGCAGCGCCTCACGACCTGACCGAGAGGTTATCGTCGCTCACAGCGATGAAGCCCTCACCCGACGCCGCCGCCGGCGTCCCTGATCCGCACCACGCGGACGGGACGCCGGCGGCTCCGTCGTTCCCGGGGATCCCCGGTCGACGGCCACCCGGAGATCCCGCGATGCCACAGCACCCCACTCAGCAGGACCAGACCGCCCGGATCGAGTCCGAGGCGTTCTCCGACGACACCCGGCCCGTGCCGCGGGACCGGGGCCCGGTCGGCCCCGACGTCTCCGGCAAGCCGGCGCCGGTCGCCGGGCCGTCGACCACGCCGGAGGTCCCGGTCGCGGAGCCGCCGAGCGCCCGCGAGGCGCCGGCCGCCGGGACGCCCGAGACGCCCGCCGCGACTCCGGAGGCTCCCGACGCCCCGCCCGAGGACGACGGCGCGACGCAGGACATCCGCTTCGCCCCTGGCGAGGCACCGGGCGACACCCCGCCCCCTCCGGCCGGCGGCGCGACCACCGCGACCGACGGTCCGGCCGCCGACACCCGCCTGGGGAGCGACATCAGCGCCGGCCCGGGCGGTCCGGGCGACGACGGTGCCCCCGGCGCGGGCGCGCCGCGCCGTCCCTGGTGGCGCCGCCCGGCCCTCATCACCCCGGTGGCCGCGGTCGGCGTGCTCGCTGCGGTCTACGGCGCCGACGTGCTGGTGGCCGGCGGGGACATCCCCCGCAACACCGTCGTCGCCGGCGTCGACATCGGTGGCCTCTCGCCCGCCGCCGCGTCCGAGGAGCTGGAGTCGGAGCTGGCGCCGCGGGTCACCGCCGACCACACGGTCGTCGCCGACGACGTGCAGGCCACCCTCTCCCCCGCCACCGCCGGGATCACCCTCGACGTCCCCGGCACGCTGGAGGCCGCCGGCGACCAGCCGCTCAACCCGTGGACCCGCCTCGTCTCGGTGTTCAGCGACCGCGAGATCGCGCCGGTGATCACCGGTGAGGACACCGCGCTGGCCGCCCAGGTCGACGCCATCGCCCAGCAGGTCGACCGGGCGCCGGTGGACGCCACGATCGCGATCGACGGGACGACCGCCACCGTGGTCCAGCCCCAGGACGGCCGCACGCTGGACCGGGAGGGCGCCGCGGCTGCGGTCACCGACTTCCTCGCCGCCGGTGGGGACCCGAGCACGCCGATCGAGCTGCCGGTCGACGTCACCCCGAGCGCGGTGGACGCCGAGGAGGCCCAGCGGGTGCTGGACGCGACGGTGACCCCGGCCCTCGCCGCGCCGGTCACCGTGGCCAGCCAGGACGGCGGGACGTCGGTCGAGATCCCCGAGACCGCGCTCGCCGCCGCGCTCGCCTTCACGCCGCAGGAGGACGGCGCGCTCGCCGTGGCCGTCGACCCCGCCCGCCTCCAGGAGGCCATGGGCGACGGCTTCGCCGAGTTCGGCACGCCCGCCGAGGACGCACGCTTCGAGGTCTCCGGCGGCGCGGTGACCGTCGTCCCGTCGGTGGACGGCACCGGGGTCGACCCCACGGCCCTCGCCGGCCAGCTGCTGGAGGTGCTGCCGCAGCCCGCGCCGCGCTCGGTCACCGCGGCGCTCGGGCCGGTGGAGGCCGAGTTCAGCACCGCCGACGCCGAGGCGCTGGGCATCCGCGAGGAGATCAGCACCTTCACGACGAACTTCACCAGCGCGGCCAGCGGCACCAACATCCGCGTGGCTGCGGCCGAGCTCGACGGCGCGGTCGTGCAGCCCGGCGAGACGTTCAGCCTCAACGGGTACACCGGCCCGCGCACCACCGCGCAGGGCTACGTCGAGGCCGGCGTGATCAACAACGGCGAGTTCACCACCGCCGTCGGCGGCGGCGTCAGCCAGGTCGCGACGACGATGTTCAACGCGGTCTTCTTCGCCGGACTCGAGGACGTCTACCACAAACCGCACAGCTACTACATCAGCCGGTATCCGGCCGGCCGCGAGGCGACGGTCTACTACGACTCCATCGACCTCAAGTGGCGCAACGACAGCGACGCCGGCGTCCTGGTCGACACCCAGTGGACGCCGAGCTCCCTGACGATCACCTTCTACGGGACCAAGCGCTACGACATCGAGTCGGTCAGCAGCGAGCGCTTCAACATCCGGCAGCCGGTCGTGCAGGAGAAGCCCGACGACGGCAGCTGCAGCCCGCAGGCCGGGTCGACCGGTTTCGACATCACCGTCACCCGGGTGTTCCGCGACCCGGGCGGCGGCGCGGAGGTCAAGCGGGAGGACTTCCGGGCCCGCTACGCCGCCGAGCCCGTCATCCGGTGCGTCCCGGTCGCCGACCCCGACGCACCCGTGCCGGCCCCCGCGCCGACTCCGGGGGGCTGACCGCTCGCCCGTTCGGGCGACCGCGGCGGCTCGCCGGGGTCGGGCGGGGCTCGACCCCAGGCCTGACGTGCACACTGAGCCGGTGAGCACCGTGCTGCCCGGAGGCTCCACGGCCCGCGCCGGGAGCGGGCCGGACGGTGTCGACGCCGACCATCCGGCCTCGGACGGTGCCGCACGCCTCCCGGTGGCCGCCGCGCCGCGGGACCGGCTGGTCCGCTGGCCGGCGCCGCTCCGCGTGCCGCTGCAGGTGCTCGGCCGCACCCTGGCCAAGGCGTGGCAGGACCGGATCCTCGGGCTGTCGGCCGAGGCCGCCTTCTGGCAGATCCTCTCGGTGCCGCCCCTGCTCATCGGGCTGCTGGGGTCGCTGGGCTACCTGGGCAGCTTCATCGGCGACGCGTCGGTCGCCGAGATCGAGGAGCAGCTGCTGACGGCCTCGGCCGAGGCCCTGACGCCGGACGTCGTCGACTCGCTGGTGCGCCCCACGCTGGCCGACATCCTGGGCTCCGGGCGGCTGGACCTGGTCAGCGTCGGCTTCCTGCTGTCGCTGTGGGCCGGCTCCTCGGCGACGGCGACGTTCATGAACACGATCGTCATCGCCTACGACCAGCGCGACGTCCGCGGCCCGATCGCCACCCGGCTGATGGCGCTGTGGCTGTTCGTCGTCGGCATGGTGGTGGCGGTGCTGACCCTCCCCCTGCTGGTCCTCGGCCGCGGGGTGCTGGTGTCGCTGCTGCCACGCGACTGGCAGGACACCGGGACGGTGCTGGTCAACGCCGTCTACTGGCCGGTGGTGCTGCTCGGGCTGGTCCTGGCGCTGACCTGCTTCTACCACGTGGTGCTGCCGCGCCGGCTGCCGTGGAAGCGGCACCTGCCGGGGACCCTGCTGGCGGTCGGGTTCTTCCTCGTGGCCGTGCTGCTGCTGCGGGCCTACGTGTCCGACATCCTCACCGCGACGCTGCCCTACGGCGCGCTCGCCACCCCCATCGCCGCCCTGCTGTTCTGCTTCTTCTTCGGCATGGCGGTGCTGCTCGGTGCCGAGCTCAACGCGACCATCCAGGCGCGCTGGCCGGCGGCGCTGCGCCGGCACGAGCGGCGCCGGCAGGAGCGGCGGGCGGCCAAGCTCGAGCGCGCCCGCCGCATCGACCTCATGTGAACCCCGCGCAGCGGGGCGCTGCTACTTCCGGAGCTGCTCGTAGATCTCCTTGCAGGCCGGGCACACCGGGCTGCCGGGCTTCGGCGCCTTGGTCACCGGGAAGACCTCGCCGCAGAGCGCCTCGACCATCGTGCCCATGACGGCGCTCTCGGCGATCTTGTTCTTGCGGACGTAGTGGAAGACCTCGTTGGCGTTGCCGGTGTCGCCCTCGCGGACGTCGGGCTTCTCGAGGATGTCGCTGCTGCTCACGCGCTGCTCCCTGGCGGCTCGCGGGGACGTGGACCGGGAGACGCCCACCCGGGCGCGGCTCCCCCGCCCACCATGATGGCAGGGTGCACGCCGACCACCCGCCCCTCGCCGTCCGGACCTCACCCGAGGTCGCGGCCGCCCTCGCCGAGGGGCGCCCAGTCGTCGCGCTCGAGAGCACGCTCCTGGCGCACGGGCTCCCCCACCCGGACAACCGCGCCGCGGCCGACCGGGTCGAGGCCGCGGTCCGCGCCGGCGGTGCGGTGCCCGCGACGATCGCCGTCCTCGACGGCGTGCCGCACGTCGGGCTGACGCCCGGGCAGGTGGACCGGGTCTGCGCCGACCCGGAGCTGGCCAAGCTCGGCGTCAGAGACCTGCCGGTCGCCGCGGCGCTCGGCGTCAGCGGGGCCACCACGGTGTCCAGCACCGCCCTGCTCGCCTCGTCGGCCGGCATCCCGGTCTTCGCCACCGGCGGGCTCGGCGGCGTGCACCGGCAGGCGGCCGACACGTTCGACGAGTCCGCCGACCTCACCGCCCTGGCGCGCACCTCGCTGGTCGTGGTCTGCGCCGGGGTCAAGTCGATCCTCGACGTCCCGGCCACCCTGGAACGGCTGGAGTCGCTGTCGGTGACCGTGGTCGGCTACCGCACCCGCGCGTTCCCCGGCTTCTACGTCTCCGACTCCGGCTCGCCGCTGGACTGGTCGGTGGACGACGCCGCGCAGGCCGCCGCCGTGTTCGCCGCCCGGCGGGACCTGGCGCCGGGCGCGGTCGTCGTCGCCAACCCCCTGCCGGCCGACGAGCAGCTCGACCCCGAGCTGCACGACCGGGTGATCGCCGGCGCGCTGGCGGCCGCGGAGACGGCGGGGGTGCGCGGCAAGGCGGTCACCCCGTTCGTCCTGGACCACCTGCACCGGGCCAGCGAGGGGGCCACGCTGGCGGTCAACGTCCGCCTGGTGCTGCGCAACGCCGAGCTGGCCGGCCGGATCGCGGCCGCCCTGGCCGCACTCCCCCGCTGAGCGGCGCGGTGCGTCCCGTCCTCGTCGTCGGCGACCTGGCGACCGACGTCGTCGTGGTGCTCTCCGGCGAGCCGGCGCCGGAGTCCGACCGGCCCGCCCGGATCCGCACGCGGGGCGGGGGCGCGGGTGCGAACGTCGCCGCCCACCTCGCCGCGCTCGGGGTGCCGGTGGTCTTCGCCGGCTGCACCGGGGACGACCCGGCGGGCATCGGGCTCGTGACGGAGCTGGGAGCGGCCGGGGTCACACCGGCGGTGCGGACCGTGCCCGGTGTCCCCAGCGGAACGGTGGTGAGCCTGGTCGAGCCGGGCGGCCGGCGCAGCATGCTGGCCGACCGCGGGGCGAACCTCGAGCTGCGGCCCGACGACGTCCCGCCGCTGCCGCCCGGCGGGCACCTGCACCTCTCGGGCTACACGCTTCTGGACCCGCGGCCGCGCGCCGCGGGGCTGGCCGCGCTCGCGGCCGCGGCCGCCGCCGGCGGCACCGTCTCGGTGGACCCCGCGTCGACCGGGCCCCTCGCGCGCTACGGCGTCGACCGGTGGCTGGCCGACACCGCCGCCACCACCCTGGTGCTGCCCAACGCGGCCGAGGCGAGGCTGCTCACCGGCTGCACGGACCCGGAGGCGGCGGCGCGCGCCCTGGCCACCCGCCACGAGGTCGCGGTGGTGACCCTGGGCGCCGAGGGCGCGCTGTGGGCGTCGGGGCGGACCGTGCTGCACCGGCCGGCGCACCCGGCCACCGTCGTGGACAGCACCGGTGCCGGGGACGCCTTCGCCGCCGGCCTGCTGTCGGTGTGGCTGACCGACCCCACCGACGCGGTGCGGGCGCTGGAGGCCGGCCTGGCCCGGGCGGCCGCCGTGGTCGCGCGGGCCGGCGCCCGCTGAGGCCCCCTGCAGGGGCCCGCCGCGAGCGGGCGAGCGGTGGGGGCAGGGGGTCCTTCGTCAGTGCTCGATGACGCGCCCCGGGCGGGCGGGGTTCTCCAGGATCCGGTCCGGCCGGCCGGGTGCGTAGCGGTTCACGGCGAGCTTCTTCTTGGGCGGCCGGTCGTTGGCCATCATCACGGCGACCCAGGGCAGCACGACGCCGAGGAACGCGAAGATCAGCGCCAGCCACAGCGTCTGGTAGAAGGCCGCAGCGAGCACCAGAGCCACGGCGCGGACGGCCATGGTCAGCACGTAGCGCCGTTTCCGCATCGCGTGCTGCTCGTCCAGGCTGAGCTGGGCCTCGGTGATGAGCACGGGTTCCGGCCGACGGGGCCGCGCCGGTTGCTGGCTCGAGGCCACGGGCTTCCTTCCCTCTGCCGGCCGGAGTGCGGCGCTCGGCAGATCCCCTCCGCGGGCTGCTCCGCCCGACGTCCCGACGGCGTCCGGATCCCGGCGCAGCCCGGGTGCCCCGCCCATGGTGCCACCCGTTCGCGGGCGGTGCAGGTACCCCGCGCGCCGTCCTCAGGTCGCCGTCGCGGCCTTCGCGGCCTGCTTCTTCGCCTGCTTGAACTGGCGGACCTCCACCAGGGACGCCGGTCCGGTGATGTCGGCGACCGAGCGGCGCGCGCCGTCCTCCCCGTACTCCCCCGCCGCCTCCCGCCAGCCCGGCGGCGTGACGCCGTACTGCTTGCCGAGCAGCGCGACGAGGATCTTCGCCTTCTGGGCCCCGAAGCCGGGGAGCTGCCCGACCCGCTCGAGCAGCGTGGCGCCGTCGGCCACGTCGTTCCACAGCCCCTCGGCCCGGCCGTCGTAGCGCTCCAGCAGCAGGCGGCAGACCGCCTGGGCGCGCCCGGCCATCGAGCCCGGGTAGCGGTGGATCGCCGGCGGGCCCTGGAACCAGGCGGTCATCCGCTCCGGGTCGGCCTCGGCGATCTCGGCGGCCGAGAGGGTGTCGACGCCCATGCGATCGGCCAGCAGACGGGGGCCGGCGAAGGCACGCTCCATGGGGAACTGCTGGTCGAAGAGCATCCCGAGCAACAGCGCGAGCGGGTCACGGCCGAGCAGGTCGTCGGCCGCCGGGTCCTGGGTGATGGTCACGGTGGGCACCCCGGGGATCCTGCCCGATGCGGCAGCTGCAGGGTCGTGCCGCCCGTGCCCCACGAGACAGGACAGTGCAGGCGAGGCCGCGCTCGGCAATCGCCCCACCGCCGGTGCGCTTCTTCGAGGTTGCCGAGCGGCGAGCTGAGCCGCCTGCCGTGCTCGGCGACGACGTCGACCCGCGCCCGGCCACCCGAGGGCGCCCCGCACCGGATGCTTCTCAGCGGCTCAGCCGCGGGTCGCGACCTCGTCCAGCGACAGCGGCGGGCCGACGATGTCGTTCCCGTGGCGCCGGCCTGCCTCCACCAGGTGGGGCACGTCGGGCATCGACGGCTCGGGCAGTCCGGGGCCGTCCGGGATCCGGCCGACCTCCTCGACGAAGACCTCGAAACCCGCGGGGGTGGTGAGTTGCAGGCCGCGTACCGGGCCGCGGGACACGACGAAGACGTGCGCGACGCCATGCGGCAGGAAGGCGAAGTCGCCGGGCCCGGCGGTCCACCGCTGTTCGCCGCAATCGACGACCATCTCCCCTTCCAGCACGTAGAACATCTCGTCCTCGGCGTGGTGCACGTGGCGCGGTGGTCCGAATCCCACCGGCGCGGACCACTCGATGACGGTGAGCGCGCCCGCGGTGTGGGCGCCTCCGGCCTTCACGGTCATGCGGGTGTCCAGGAACCACCGGCTCTCCCCGGTGCCTGCCTCCAGGACGTAGCCCTGCGCATCGGAGCTCATGTCGCCATCCCCTCGTCGTGCCGTTCGATGGTGTAGAGCCGGATCTCGATGCCGTCAGGGTCGTGCAGTCCGATCAGCGCCCATCCCTGGTGGCCGGTCACGATGCCCCCGTGCGGCTGACCGAGGGCGTCGAGCCGACCCACCCACGCCTCGAGCTCTGCGCGGCTCGGAACGCCGACTGCGATGGGATCGAAGCCGGCGAGTGCGACCGCCCGCTCGGGGTCGTACCGGGCAGCGAGGCTCACAGTGCCGGTGGGGTCGCGGAGCGCAACGCCCATGAGCACGTCGCCCTCGAGAAACTCCAGGTCCACGACCAGACCGAGGACGGTCTGGTACCAGTCCCGGCTCTGGGTGACGTCACTGACCGGGAGCTTCACGTGGTGGAAACCGCTGAACGCAGGCATGGCCACCTCACGAAGATTCGCTAGAGTCAACTCTAGAGTAGAGTCTAGCGAATGAGTAAGGCTGTCAAGGGGGGAGCGCCCCACGTCTCGCGAGCCGACCAGGCGGTCGCAACCCGGCGCCGCGTCGTAGATGCAGCCCGCCGGTTGTTCACGCAGCATGGCTACGCGGCGACAACCCTGCAGCAGATCGCCGACGAGGCAGGCGTCGCCGTTCAGACCGTCTACTTCCACTTCGGCAACAAGCGGACCCTGCTCAAGCGGGTCGCCGACTTCGCCGCCGTGGGTGACGATCAGCCGGTCGCGCTGCTGGACCGCCCGTGGATCGAGGAGTTGCGCGCGGCGTCAGGCGGGCCGGAGACAGTGGCCGTCTGGCTCCGGGTCAGCCGCGAGATCTTCGGCCGGGTGGCACCGATCCTGCACATCGTCCGGGATGCCGCGGGCAGCGACGCGGAGATGGCCGCACAGTGGGAAACCAACCAGCAGCAGCGCCACACCGCTCACCGGATGCTCGCCGAGACCCTGGACGCGAAGGGCGCGCTGCGCCCCGGCCTGACGGTGGACGAGGCCGCCGACATCCTGTTCGCGTTGATCAGCTTGGAGGTCTATGTCTTGCTGACGGTCGAGCGTGGCTGGGCGCCGGAGCGGTGGGAGCGCTGGGCAACGAGCACGGTGTCCGACGCGGTGCTGGCCCGGTCCGGCTCGGCGCGCTGACCACCGCAGATCGCATCGAGCGGCGGACTGGGCCGGGATACTGAACGCGAGTCATCGCAGCAGATCCCACCGCTCCTCCAACGTGACCAACTCCAGGAGGCGGAGGGTGGGCACACCGAAGATGGTGCCGTAGGGCGATCCCGCGGCGATCGCCCGCCGACACATGGCGGCGAACCGTCTCGGCAACGGTCACCGTTGGTCCGGGCGCGTCGCGCTCACCTGGGCAGTGTGCCGCACCGGTGCCGGCGGTCGGTCGGGACGGCCTCGCGGACCGCGCGGGACCGCCCGTCGGCTATCGGCCGCGGAGCGTCTGCCGGGGCGTCCGGCCGTAGGTCTGGCGGTACAGGGCCGCGAAGCGCCCGGCGTGGGCGAAACCCCAGCGGGCCGCGATGGCGGTGACGGTGTCGGGACCGCTCGGGTCGACGTCGACCAGGTGCTGGTGGGCGTGGGCGAGCCGGGCCTGCCGCAGGTAGCCGGTGGGGGTCGTGCCGTGGTGGCGGGCGAAGGCGTACTGCAGCGCACGGATGGTGACGTGGGCGGCGGCCGCGATGTCGGCGACGCTGATGTCGCGGTGCGCGTTCTCGTCGATGAAGGCGACGGCTCGGCGCAGCGCCCCGGGAGTCGCGTCGCAGCGGTCGGTGGCGGTCGGATCGGTCAGCGCGGTGTTCGGGAACGCGGTCAGGACGGCGGCGGCGAGCAGTTGGCCGGCGTTGGCAGCGATCAGCGGAGCGTCGCGCAGCTCGGGCTCGGCCAGCACGTGGTCGCGGAGGAACGCGAGGGTGTCCTGCAGGTGCCGGGTGGCGACCGGGCCGACGGGGCGGTGGCCGAGCAGCCGCACCGGTACCGGGCGGTGGTCGGGGGCGGCGGCGGCCACGCGGGCCAGCAGTGTCGGATCCAGGGAGACGAGGTCGTAGGCGAGCCGGCTGTGCCGTCCGGCGCAGGGCTGGTCCGGGGCGGCGAAGACCAGCAGATCGCCGGGGCCGCAGCTGTACTCGCTCCCCCCGGTCACGTGCCTCGGGATGGTGCCCGAGCGCAGATGGCCGATGGTGATCAGGCCGGTCGGCTCGACCGTGTAGTCCATGTCGAAGCCGAAGTCGATCCGAGCCAAGCCGACCGACCCCACGCTCGAGCTGTCGATGCGCGCACGTGAACGGCTGCCGGTGCCGCTCAGCCGCATCGCGGAGTAGGCGCCGCTCAGGTAGGCCTGGGTGGCGTCCAGGTCATCGCTCTCGAAGATCGTCTGCATGGGGGCTCTCCCGGCGCCGCGTCCTCGGCGCCCACCGTCTTACCTCCCCCAGCATCGTCCCCCCGTGCGGTGCCCCCGCACAGTCAGTGCGGCATGCGGCCCGACGCGGCCTGGTCCGGCGGCAGTTCCTGCGTCAGCGTCGACGGTCGTCCGGCCGGGCAGCAAGTGTCAGGCGCCCCGCTGCAGCC
Organism: Geodermatophilus sp. CPCC 205506; assembly: GCF_051383635.1. Taxonomy (NCBI): domain Bacteria; kingdom Bacillati; phylum Actinomycetota; class Actinomycetes; order Geodermatophilales; family Geodermatophilaceae; genus Geodermatophilus; species Geodermatophilus sp. CPCC 205506. The sequence continues at coordinate 40,976 of NZ_JALPKP010000017.1, forward strand.
CGCGCCCGCACAGGGCCGACACGTCAGGCCGGTCGGCGCCCCGGACTCTTCTGCCGTGCTCCCGGGCCGACGTCGACCACGCCGAGCCGGGTGAGGTCACCGGTGAGCGCGAGCTGCTCGGCCACCTCCCGCAGCTTGCGGTTGCTGCGCTGGGAGGCATCGACGAGCAGCTCGAACGCGCGCGAGGCGGTGATCCTGTTCCGCTCCATCAGGATGCCCTTGGCCTGACCGATCGTGTCGCGGTTCGCGAGGGCCGTACGCAGCCCGGCCGCCGTCCGTGCAGCCACCAGCGCGACCGCCACGTGCGTCCCCAACAGCCCACCGGCCCGTACTGCCTCCGGGGGGAAGGCGGAGGGTGCGGCCGCGTACAGGTTCAACGCACCCAGGCCACCGGACTCGACGAACAGCGGAACGGACAGCACCGAGGCGACGCCGCGCCGCACCGCCTGGGTGCCGAAGTCCGGCCAGCGAGGATCTGCGGCCAGGTCGTCGACGCGCACGACCTCGTGTTCGGAGACCGCGGCCAGGCACGGCCCCGCGCCGGTGTCGTACTGCAGCTGATCCAGCTCGCCTGCCACCACGTCGGTGCACACCCGGGACGGTGCGCCGTCGAAGCCCCGGACCGTGACGCTGACGTGGTCAGCTCCGGGCAGCTCCCGCAGGGCCGCGTCGACGACGAGCTTCAGCATCGCGGCGACGTCCTGCTCGGCCTGCAGGAGGCGAGCCAGCACCGCCAGCCGCTCCGCGCTCCGCGGGCTGTCCATCGGTTGTCCCTCACCACCGACTGCCTAACCATTCCCCTCGCACGGCAGCATCCCAAGGAGAGGGTCTCGGAGATAGGCGGCTGAGCGAACCGTCGAGGCCCGACCGTCCAGTGAACGAAAGCACCCGCGACGCACGGCTCCCTGCGGGTCGCTGCGACCGCGGTGGCGGGCGGCTTCGGCGCGGTGGCCCCTGCGGGTGAGGGTCAGGGCGGCACCCGAGCGGTTCAGCCGCATCCGCCGCATGGCCATCCGGCCCCGGGGAGCCCAGCAGCGGGGTCACCACCCGTCTGCGGCGATCCGCCCGCCCCGGTCGACGGCGGCTTCGATGAGGCCGACCAGTTCGTCGCGGGTGGGACCCGGATCGGGCGTGGGGCGCCAGCCGGACTCGTAGACGGCGCGCGCGAGGGGCTCCACCGGATCCAGGCAGGAGGGCAGGTCGACCATGCCCAGGTAACCGGGGGCCGCCCGATCGATCCGGCGGTCGACCCGGGCCGCGGCCAGGATCAGGTCCGAGGGCAGCGGCCGGGTGAGGTCGACGTCGCCGCCCTGCCAGCGGCGGATCTGGTCTCCGTCCACCCGGATGTGGTCACGGACCCACGGCAGCGTGTTGTCCTCGCACCAGGCGTCGAACGGCTCCCCCACCAGCGCCGGATCGGCCTCGGCGTCCAGGAGAGCCAGCAACCGGGAGCACTGGGGGAAGGCCATGGCAAGGCCACGACCGACCGTCGGGGTGGTGGTCGCCACCGCATCCCCGACGCTCACCAGGCCGGGCAGCCCGGATCCGCCTCCGGTCCCCCGCTGCCCTCGGTAGACGTTGTGGAGCGCGCCACCGGGGAGCACCGGGGTCACCGGTCGTGCGCGCGCCGGGTCGGTCCACTCGGCCAGCCCCGGGATGGCCGAGCACGCAGCGTCGAACGCGGCCGCGTGACGCAGCCCCTTCAGGGCCGCATCGGCCGTCGGCCGGACCAGGACCACCGAGAAGTGGCCACGCTCGTGCAGGAAGACGATGGCCTGGTACCCGTCGAAGTCGGCCCGCCAGAACAGCGGGTTGGCCATCGGACCAGGATCGGCGCCGTCGCGGAGGCGGTACTGACGGTCGACGTACGCCATCCCGCAGGGACCGCCCACCCTCGAGGGGGCGCGCACGTCGTCGGCCGCCCGCCCCGACCGGCCGGAGGCGTCGACCACGAGGTCGGCGTCGAGCGGGCGGCCGTCGACGACGATCCCGCGGACCCGTCCACCCCGGGACACCACGCCGTCCACGTGTCCCTGCCGGACCGCGAAGCCCGCCACGCCGTCAGACGTCGCCCGCAGAGCACGTTCGAACGTGTCCCGCCGGGACCGGTGGCCGCCGGGCACCGGCCCGACACCGGGAACGTCGAAGGTGATCGGCTCGGCACCGAGCGCCGTCCACGCCGCGAACGCCGCCGGCCACTCCTCCTGCAGCACCTGCCCCACCTGCGGCCGGAAGCCGTGCGCGTGGTGGAACTGCATCACCCCGCGCCGCGCCCAGACGCCCTGCCGTGGCGGCCCGGAGTCGCGCTCCACCGCGACGACCTCGTGACCGCGGCTCGCCAGGGCACTTCCCATCAGCAGACCGGCCGGGCCGGCTCCCACGACGGCCACCCGCATGGCCGCCCCCTCCCGCGCGGGACGGTGACGGCTACGCCGACCGGCCCGCGGGCGCCGCGGAGGCCAGGAGTGACTCCAGCGCGTCGGCCGCCGCCGGCGCCCCGCCCGCAGCGCGCAGGGCCCGGCCCACCTCCTGGGCGCGGGTCCGCCTGCCCTCGGCGTCGGCCACCGCCGCCCGCAGCCGCTCGGGGTTCAGCCGGCGCCGCGGCAGCCGGGTGCCGGCCCCGCTGCGCTCCACCCGCCGGGCCACCTCCAGCTGGTCGCGACCGAACGGCACCGCGCACACCGGGACACCGTGGGCCAGCGCCTTGAGGGTGATGCCCGCACCGGCGTGGCAGACCACCACCGACGCCCGAGGGAGCACGGCGCTGTGCGGGACGAAGCGCTCGACCCGGACACCGCTCCCCGCCAGGTCATCGCCTCGCTGCTGATCGGCGGGGAGCGTGACGACGACCAGCACGTCCTCGCGACCTGCCAGCGCGGACACCGCGACCCGGGCCAGCGCGCCGTCGTCCTGGAACTCCGACGAGGTGCTGACCAGCACGACCGGACGATCGTCCGCGGCAAGCCAGGCCGGCTCGGGCATCGGCGGCTCCCACCACATCGGGCCCACGAGGCGGAAGGACGCCGGCCAGCCGCCCGGGTACTCGAACGGCTCGGCGGTGAGCGAGAGGGCCAGCGGTGAGCGCAGCAGGACGTCGTCGGCGTGCCCGACCGGAGGGAGCCCGGCGGCGGACCGGCCGACGTTGACGGCCGCCGTCAGCCGCCGCTCGGGCCCGGTGCCCGCCTTGGCGACCAGGGCGTCCCGGAGCCGGCCGAGGGGACCGGGCGCAGGAGGGAGGCCGGGGCCGAACGGCGGCACCCCGGGGCGACGCAGCCAGGCCGGGTAGGGCAGCCACGTCGCCCACGGCAGGCCGGACGCCTCCGCCGCGGCCACCGCACCGAAGGCCATGCTGTCGACCAGCAGCAGGTCCGGCTGCTCCGTGGCGATCGCAGCGCGCAGGTCGGCCGCCTCGAGCGGGGCGCGACGGGCGAAGGTGTCCATCGCCCGGGCCTGCGAGCGCATGGGGCTCTTCTCCCGCCAGTCGTCGTGCACCAGCGCCTCGGTCGCCGTGTCGAGCGGCGCGGCGCGCAGTCCCAGGTCGGTGAGATGCGCGACGTGCCGCCCGAGCGTGCGGACGGCGACGTCGGAACCACGCCGCTGCAGCTCGAGCAGGACCGGGACCACGGGGAACAGATGGCCGCGGGCGGGACTGGTGAGGCAGAGGACGGTGCTCATGGCGACCCCTTCGATCAGCCCGGCGGCGGGTCCGCCGGACGCAGTACACAGAGCAGGTCGAGGACGGCGGCGCGGTAGGCCGGGCGGTCGAGGCCCTGCTCCAGCCGCAACAGCCGCCAGGTGAGCAGATCGGTGGCGACGACGAGCAGGGCCGTCCGGCGCGTCAGGTCCTCGCCGTCGAGGCCGTCGAGGTGCGGCGCCAGCACGCGGACCACCCAGCGGCGGTGCAACTCGCGGCCGTGCGCGAGCAGGGACCCGATCGGCGGATGGGTCTCCTCCAGCGGATACAGCCGCAGGTGACCCCGGCCGGTCTGCTCGTAGTGCTCGTCGAGGTAGCGGGTGATGGCGTCCAGGTCACCGGTCGGGACGAGGTCGCGGTCGGCCTGCAGGCGACCGCGGAAGCGATCGGCGCCGGCCGCGAGCAGGCCGTCGCGGCTGCCGAAGTGCCGCAGCACCGTCATGACCGTCGTGTCGGCGCCCGCGGCGACCTGTTCGAGGGTGAACGCCGCGCCCGCCTCGCCCTGGAAGAGCTCGTCGGTGGCGTCGAGGATCCGCTCTCGGGTGCGCCTCGTGGTCTCCGCGCGGGACGTCTGGCGGTACGCCCGTTTCACGTTGGTCACGCTAACGCGAAAGTGGTCCACCGTCCAGGGCCCCGGGGACTCCGCCGGAGAGGGGCCTCACCCTCCCGCGGGTTCGATGGGACCGACGTCGCGTGCGGGCCGCGGCGCGGGGTTCCGGGCCGCGGCGAGGGTGACGACGCAGGCCAGCGCCGTGAGGATGCCGTAGCCGACGGCGATGGAGAACAGGTCGAGGTTGGCGGACAGCCGGCCGGCGATGAGGCCGGGGATGGCGGCGCCGCCGTAGGAGATGAGGTAGACGGCGGCGAGCAGGCCCGCTCGGTCGGCCGGCCCGGTGTGCGCGAGCAGGGCGCGCATGCTGCCGGTCATGGTCGCGCCCTGCGCGGCGCCGGCGACGGCGCTGGCGACCAGGAAGAGCAGCACGGTGCCCAGCCGCAGCGAGGTGAGGACGACCGCCACGGCCAGCAGGTGGACGACCATGCCGACGCGCTGGGCGGTCGCGGGGGTCAGCCGGCCGGCGAGCGGTCCGCCGACGGCGCTGGGTGCCATCAGCGAGGCGAACACCGCGGCGGCGACCAGGGCGTTGGCCGTGCCCAGCTGATCGGCGGCCACGGTGGGCCCGAAGGCCTGGTAGAAGCCGCCGAGCGCCCAGGTGGCGAGGAAGGTCGCGCCGGCGACGGGCAGGAAGCGGCGGGCGCCCGGGGGGATGCGCACCTGCGGGCGCAGGGATGCGGCAGCCCCGGGGGTGCCGGCGACGGTCTCCGGGGCGACGGCGACCAGCACGGCGCAGCCGGCGAGCAGGCCGGCGGCCAGGAGGTAGACCAGGGTCCGCGGGGCCGGCCCGTACTCGGCGAGGGCGCCGGAAGCCAGCGCGCCGACGGTGAGGCCGATCATCGGCGCGCCGGCGGTGGTCGCGGCGGCCAGCCAGCGGGGTCGGGTCGGGGCGGTGTCGACGGCGTAGGCGGCGACGGCGCTGGAGGCCAGGCCGCAGGCCAGGCCCTGCAGCACCCGACCGGTGACCAGGGTGCCGGCGCCGTGGACCTCGACCAGGACGAGGCAGCCGGCCGCGGACAGGGCCAGCGCGGCCAGGGTGACCGGTCGGCGGCCCAGGTGGTCGGAGAGCCGGCCGAGCGAGAGGAGGGCCAGCATCGCGCCGGCGAAGTAGGCGACCGCGGTGAGCGCCAGGTCGCCGGTGGTCAGTCCGTCGGCGCGGCGGTAGGTCTCGTACAGCGGGATCGGGCTGCCGGAGGCGGCGAACACCGCGGCCAGCGAGCAGGCCGCCCCGACGAACCCGACGACCGGGGACCGCGGCGGCGCCATGGGGGTGGTTCCCTCCGGGCGGGGATCGTCAGGCACGGGTGGGCTCGAAGACGGCGACCTCCGCTGCGCTGCGGGTCTGCCGGGCGGGAACGCCCCGGGGATGACCGCCGGGGCGTTCCCGAGCGGTCAGCGCTGGTCGGCGATCCGGTACCGCTCGTCCGGGACCGGCTCGAGCCAGGTGGTGGGGTCACCGCCGCCGGGCAGGTTCTCCAGCATGGCCAGGTGGGCCATGAAGCTGTCGCCGGCGGCGCCGTGCCAGTGCTCCTCGTCGGGCGGGCAGACGACGGTGTCGCCGGCCCGGATGCGCAGCACCGTGCCGTCGCGGGTGCCGACCAGGCCGACGCCCTCGGTGACGTGCAGGGTCTGGCCGACGGCGTGGCGGTGCCAGTTGGTACGGGCGCCGGGGGTGAACCGCACCAGCGCGACGGTCATCCGCGACGGCTCGGCGCCGACGTGGATCGGCGTCATGTAGACGTCGCCGGTGACGTTCGACGCCGGCGTCGTGACCGTGGGGCGGACGGGTTGCAGTTCCACTGCGTGGTCCTCTGCGGGGGTCAGACGGTGAGCAGCGTCTTGATCGCGCGCCGCTCGTCCATCGCCCGGTAGCCCTCGGCGGCCTGGTCCAGCGGCAGGGTGAGGTCGAAGACCTTGCCGGGGTCGATCTCGCGGGTGCAGATCAGGTCGATCAGCTCGGGCAGGAAGCGGCGCACCGGGGCGGGTCCGCCGTGCAGGTGCACGCCGGAGAAGAACAGCTCGTCGCCGGGCAGCGCCACGTCGTGGGAGACGCCGACGTAGCCGACGTGCCCGCCGGGGCGGGTGGCGCGGATGGCCTGCATCATCGCCTCCTGGGTGCCGACGGCCTCGATCACCGAGTGCGCGCCCAGCCCGCCGGTGAGCTCCCTGATGGCCGCGACGCCGTCGTCGCCGCGCTCGGCGACGATGTCGGTGGCGCCGAACTCCAGCGCGAGCTTCTGCCGGGACTCGTGCCGGCTCATCGCGATGATCCGCTCGGCACCGAGCTGCTGTGCCGCCAGGACACCGAGCAGGCCGACGGCACCGTCGCCGACGACGGCGACGGTCGTGCCGGGCCGCACGTCGGCGGCGACGGCGCCGAACCAGCCGGTGCCGAGCACGTCCGAGGCGGCCAGCAGGCTCGGGACCAGGTCGTCGGACGGCAGCTCGGGGGTGGCGACGAGGGTGCCGTCGGCCAGCGGGATCCGGGCGTACTCGGCCTGGGTGCCCAGCGCGCCGACCAGCTCGGCGTGCACGCAGCGGGACTGGTAGCCGGCCCGGCAGATCTCGCAGGTGTTGTCGGAGGCGAAGAAGGAGCCGACGACGAACTGGCCGGGCGTGATCGTGGTGACGTCGCTGCCGACCGCCTCGACGACGCCGACGTACTCGTGGCCCATCGGCGCCGGGCCGTCCACGGACTCGATGCCGCGGTAGGGCCACAGGTCCGAGCCGCACACGCAGGTGGCGGCCAGCCGGATGACCGCGTCGGTGGGCTGCTCGATCGTCGGGTCGGGGCGCTGCTCGACGCGGATGTCGCCGGGGGCGTGGAGAACTGCTCCTCGCATGGTGGGTGTTCCTCTCGGTTGCGGTACGGGTCAGCTGCTGTGGACGGCCTGCTCGGCGACGGCCCATCGGGGAGGCCCCGTCGACCGGCCGGTGTTCGCCGACTCCTCGTCCGCCACGGGTGGCGGCTCAGTCGAGGGCGGTGATGGTCAGTTCGAAGTCGTCGCCGGCGTCGGCGACGACGTCCAGGCCGTCGTCGACGGTGCCGAGCGGGACGAGTCCCGGGCCGGGGACCGGTAGGCCCTCACCTGCGTAGACGACGAAGATGTCGTGATTGGGGGGCCAGTACGCCACCTGGCCGACCCGGTAGCGGAAGACCGGCTCGACGTCCCCGGCCAGCGCCCGCGGCAGCGGGCCGGGCTTCTCCCGGCCGAACAGGTCGCCCATCGGGATGGTCACCGGCAGCATGGACAGCAGGTCCCGTGCGGCCGGGTTGTCCTCCAGCGTGGCGGTGGCCTGCCGATCCGCGATGGTCAGCCGGATCCTCATGGGTTCCTCCTGGAGTGCTGCGATGTCGGACCGGGAGGTGTGGCCGGTGGATCCGTTCGTCGTGGTGCCGACCGCTGCGGGGGACGGCCCCTCGACGATCGCGCAGCCCGCCGTGGCCAGCGCGGCCAGGGCCGTGACGGCGGCGACGACGGTCGGCCGCCGGCGGCGGTGCCTCACCGGCTCACCAGCGTCAGGCCGGGATCGACGTCGACGGCGGGCGTCGTCGCCCGGGCGGGGCGGTGGACGGTTCCGGCATAGGCGAGAGCGCCGAGGGCGGCGGCGGTGAGGGTGACCACGGCCAGCGGGGTGACGCCGGCGCCGAGACCCACCAGGGGCGCGGCCAGACCGCCGAACGCGAAGCGGGCGACGCCGAGGAAGGACGAGGCGGTGCCGGCGATGTCGGGGTGGTCGGCCAGCGCCATCGACGTCGCCGGCGGGGTCGTCACGGCCACGCCACTGACCATCGTGACCAGCGACACGATCACGACGATCAGCGGGAGGTGCAGCGCCGCGGTGGCGACCAGGCCGACGGCGCCGGCTCCGCACATCGCGATCCCGGCGAGCAGCGTGCCGCTCTCCGACCAGAGCTCCGAGATCCGCCCGGCGAGGAAGCCGAAGACCATGAAGCCCAGGGAGTTCAGCCCGAACGCGAGCGAGTAGCCCTGGGGCGACAGCCCGTAGACGCCCTGCAGCACGAAGGTGGCCCCGGACAGGTAGGCGAACAGGGCAGCGTTGACGAAGCCGGTGACCAGGACGGCACCGAGGAACACCCGGTCGGCCAGCAGCCGGCGCATGTCCCGGCCGGTCTGCGCCAGCCCGCCGCTGACGCGCCGCTCGGCGGGCAGCGTCTCGCGGAAGACGAGCAGGCAGGCCAGGAGGATCGCGGCGCCGACCGCGGCGAGGAAGACGAAGATCCCGCGCCAGTCGGTGACCGACGCCAGCTGGCCGCCGATCACCGGGCCGACGATGGCGGCGAGCCCGCCGAGGACGGTCAGCCGGCCGTAGTAGCGCAGCAGCCGGCCGCCGGAGTACAGGTCCCGGCCGGCCGCCTGGGCGATGACCACGCCCACCCCGCCCGCGAGGCCCTGGACGAAGCGCGCGGCGACGAGCGTCTCGACGGTCGGGCTGGCGGCGCACAGCAGCGAGACGGCGACGTAGGCGACGACGCCGATCAGCAGCGGGCGGCGGCGGCCCAACCGGTCCGACAGCGGGCCGGCGACGAGCTGCCCGGCCGCCAGCCCGAGCAGGCAGGCGGTGATGGTCAGCTGCGCGGTCGAGGTCGCCGACCGCAGCTCGTCGGTCAGCGCCGGCAGGACGGGCAGGTAGAGGTCCATCGAGATCGGCCCGAACACGGTCAGCAGGCTCAGGACGACGGCCAGGGCACGGCCGACGGCCGGCGAGGCCGGCCTCGAGGCGGTCACAGGGGTGCTCGGAGAGGGCACACGCGTCCTTCGTCGTCGGGTGACAGTTCTGGCGTCTGTCCGGTGCGGCCACGTCGTGAGGCCCTGCACCGGCACATCCGAGGGAACCCCTGTTCGCGCGCGCGTGGCAGGGCCGGGTCATCCGGGTCCTGACAGAACCCCCCTGCGCCGTGCGCCGCGCCGTAGCGTGGATCGCGTGGACAACCGGACCGAGGTGCGCGAGTTCCTCAGCACGCGCCGCGCCAAGCTCACGCCGGACCAGGCCGGGGTGCCGCTCTACGGTCAGCGCCGTCGCGTTCCCGGGCTCCGTCGCGAGGAGGTCGCGCAGCTCGCCGGGCTGAGCACCGACTACTACACCCGGCTGGAGAAGGGGAACCTGCGCGGCGCCTCCGACAGCGTGCTCGAGGCCATCGCGCGCGCCCTGCAGCTCGACGACGCGGAGTGGGCGCACCTGCTCGACCTCGCCCGCGCCGCCCGGGCCGGCGCCACGCGGGAGCCCCGCCGCCGGGCCCGGACCCAGCAGGTGCGGCCCAGCGTCCAGCACCTGCTCGACGCGATGACCGGGGCTGCGGCGTTCGTCCGCAACAGCCGGCTCGACATCGTGGCGATCAACCCGCTCGGGCGCTCCTTCTACACGCCGCTCTACGAGGGCGCCGCGGAGCCGGTGAACCTCGCCCGCTACTGCTTCCTCGACCGCAGCGCCCGGGACCTCTACCCGGACTGGGAGGAGGCCGCCGACACGACCGTCGCGATCCTCCGCACCGAGGCCGGCCGCGACCCCTACAACCGGGCGCTGACCGACCTCGTCGGCGAACTGGCCACCCGCAGCGACGCGTTCGGCACCCGCTGGGCGGCCCACGACGTCCGGCTGCACCACACCGGGACCAAGCGTTTCCGCCACCCGGTGGTCGGCGACCTCACCGTCGGCTTCAACGCGACGGAACTCCCGGCCGACCCGGGGCTCACCCTGACCGTGTACACCGCCGAGCCGGGTTCCGAGTCCGCGGAGAAGCTGGCGCTCCTCGCCAGCTGGGCGGCGACGCCGGGCCGGGTGCAGCCCGAGTCCGCAGCCCGGAGTTCCTGACCCTCCGCAGGAGCGCCGGACCCGCGCGGTCAGCCGTTGTGGTGCTCGCGGGCGCGCTCGGTGTCCGTGGTCGGCCGGTCGAGCGTCGCGGCCCAGCTGGCGAGGAGGCCCAGCGCATCCGCGGAGGCAGAGCCCGGCTCGGCGGTGAAGGCGTTCAGGGCGAGTCCGTCGTCGGCGGTGAGCGCCATCACCTCGTAGGCGAGGGTCATGTCGCCGACGACAGGGTGGTGGATGCGCTTGGTGCCGGTCCGGTGCAGTCGCACGTCGTGGGCGGCCCAGAGCGTGCGGAAGGTGTCGCTGTGGGTGGCCAGTTCGCCGATGAGGTCGGTGAGGCCCTTGTCGGGGTTGCGGCCGGCCTCGCCGCGGAGGGCGGCCACGATCGAGTGCGCGCCCTGCTCCCAGTCGGGGTAGAAGTCGACCGAGCGCGGATCGAGGAAGGTGAACCGGGCGCCGTTGCCGCGGGCCGGGCCGTCGAACACCGGCGCGAAGAGTGCGCGGCCGAGCCGGTTGGCGGCGAGGGTGTCGCCCCGCCCGTTGCCGACGACGGCCGCCACGCCGGTCATGGCGTCGAGCAGTTGCTGCACGCCGGGGCGGATGCGCTGCGGCGCCGGCCGCCGCACCCGGCTCGCCGGGGAGGCGTTGGCCGCACGAGCCAGGTCGAACAGGTGCGCCCGCTCGGCCTCGTCGAGCTGCAGGGCACGAGCGACGGCGTCGAGCACGCTGTCCGAGGTGCCGGTGAGGTTGCCGCGCTCGAGGCGGGCGTAGTACTCGGCCGAGACGCCGGCGAGGGTGGCGACCTCCTCGCGGCGCAGCCCGGGCACGCGGCGGTGGCCGAAGGTGGTCAGGCCGGCCTGCTGCGGGCTGATCCGGGCCCGGCGGGAGGCGAGGAAGTCCCGGACCTCGGGACGGTTGCGGTCGCTCACGGCATCGAGGCTAGGTCGGCCGCCACCGCTGAGGGGTGGTCTGCCAGTACGTGGATCAGCAGGTCCTGCCACGACCGGCTGCGGACGGGTTCCCTGGCAGGTGTGCCGAGAACGCGGAGGCCGGTGCCCGGCCGACGAGCAGGTCCCCGTTCCGCCGTCTCCCGTCCGACCCGACCTGAGAGGAGCTGACGTGGACATCGACACCCTGCTCCGCATGTGCGCCGTCGCGGCACCGGCGACGGTCGCGCTGGTGCTGGTCCTCGAGGCCGGATTGCTGATCGGCGTCGTCCTGCCGGCCGGGTCGCTGGTCCTCGGGCTGGGCGTGCTCGGCGGGGTCGGCGTGGTGTCGCTGCCGCTCGTCGCGCTCGTCGTCGCCGCCGCCACCGTGCTCGGTGCCGCACTCGGGCACCGCGCGGTCCGCCGCCGGCCGGACGGCGGACCGCTGGTGGCCGGCGGCCTCCTCGGCCGCCGCCTACCGGCGCGGGTCACGCGCCTGCTCGACCGGACCACCACGCCGTGGCGCGAGGCCGTCGGACGCCGGCCGGTGCGGGCCGCGGCGACGGCCCAGTTCGTCGTCGGCGCGCGCACGCTCGCCCCCCGCCTCGCCGCATCCGCCGGTGTCCCGCTCGCGACGATGCTGCGCGGCACGGCGCCGGCGGCTCTGGTCTGGTCCATCGCCCTGGTCACCACCGGTGCCCTCGCCGGCGCCGCGCTGCCGCTGGTCCGCGACGTGCTGACCGTCGCCGCCGTCCCGCTGGCCCTGGCGGCGGCCACCTGGCTGCTCGTCCGCCGCCTCCGCCCCGCCGCACTGCACGGCGCGGGATCCCCATCTGAGTCCTTGTCGCCCGCACACGCCCACCGCCGGCCCTCGTCCCGGGAGCTCCGCTGTCCGTCACGTTCGTCCTGTTCCTGCTGGTCGCGCTCGCCGCGCTGGTCCTGCTGCCGGGCTACTTCTGGTGGCGGCTGGTGCGCTCGACCACGCTGCCCGGCCGCACCCGGCGCCGGCTGACCGTCCTGTTCGTCGCGGGAGTCGCCGTCCTGGCCGTCCTGCCCGGGATCGCCGACCTCGTCAGCCGCTTCGTGCCGGCCGGCGTGGCCACCGCGCTGGACTGGGTCGCCTACAGCTGGCTGGGCATCGCGCTCTACCTCTTCGTCGCCCTCCTGGTCCTCGAGCCGGTGCGGCTGGGGATCGGGCTGCTGGAACGTCGCCGCGCACCGGCGGCCGACGCCCCGGAGCCGGCACGGGACCTCGTGCCGACCGTTCCGCCTGCGGCGGATGGTGCGGCTCCGGGTGAGGGAGGGCCGGCACCCGACCGCGGTGCGGCCCCGGCCGAGCCCGACGTCCCCGACCCGTCGCGGCGGCTGTTCCTCGCCCGCAGCCTGGCGGCCACGGCCGGCGTCGCGGCCCTGGCCACCGCCGGCACCGGGGCGTACTCCGCCGACGCCGCGCCCGTCGTCCACCGGGTGCCGGTCACGCTGCGCGGCCTGGACCGCGCGCTCGACGGCTTCCGGATCGTCACCTTCTCCGACGGCCACCTGTCCCGCACCTTCGGCGGACGGCGCTTCGAGCGACTGGTCGACCTGGTCAACGCCCAGCGCCCCGACGTCGTCGCCGTCGTCGGTGACCTGGTCGACGGCGAGGTCGACGACCTCCGCGAGGACGTGGCCCCGCTGGCCGACCTGGTCAGCGAGCAGGGCGTCTACTTCGTGACCGGCAACCACGAGTACTTCGTCGACACCCGCGCCTGGCTGCGGCACCTGCCCACCCTCGGCGTCGACGTGCTCCGCAACGAGCGCGTGCCGATCACCCGCGGCGGCGCGACCTTCGACCTCGCCGGCATCGACGACCGCACGGCGGCCGCCTCCGGCCTGCCCGGCCACGGCGCTGACCTCGACGCCGCCCTCGACGGCCGGGACGACGCCACCCCCGTGGTCCTGCTCGCCCACCAGCCCGTGCAGGTGACGCAGGCCGCCGCGGCCGGCGTGGACCTGCAGCTGTCCGGACACACCCACGGCGGTCAGCTGTGGCCCTTCGACTACGTGATCGGGCTGGACCAGCCCGCCATCGAGGGGCTGAGCCGGTTCGGGGACACCCAGCTCTACGTCACCCGCGGCGCCGGCTACTGGGGCCCACCGATGCGCATCGGAGCCCGCCCCGAGATCACCGTCGTGGAGCTCCGATCCCCGGGCAGCTGAGGCCCTCGAGGCTCCAGGCGGGCGCAGTACTCCGAAAAGACGATGGCGGGCGTCGCGACGGCCCCCTCTCGAACCCCATCCATCCGACCGACCAGAAGGACACGTCATGCAGACAGTCACCCTGAACAACGGCGTCCAGATGCCGATCCTCGGCTTCGGCGTCTACCAGATCCCGCCCGAGCAGACCGAGCAGGCCGTCACCGAGGCCCTCGCCGCCGGCTACCGCCTGCTCGACACCGCCGCCGCCTACGGCAACGAGGAGGCCGTCGGCCGGGCCATCAAGGCCAGCGGCCTCCCCCGCGAGGAGCTGTTCGTCACCACCAAGCTGTGGATCCAGGACGCCGGCGAGGACAACACCCGCCGCGCGTTCGAGAGGTCGCTGCAGCGACTGGGCCTCGACCACGTCGACCTGTACCTGATCCACCAGCCGTTCGGGGACTACTACAGCGAGTGGCGCGCCATGCAGGAGCTCCACCGCGAGGGCCTGAGCCGGGCCATCGGCGTCGCCAACTTCCACCCCGACCGGCTGGTGGACCTCATCGAGCACAACGAGGTCACCCCCGCGGTCGACCAGATCGAGACCCACCCGTTCTTCCAGCGCACCGCCGACCAGGAGCTGATGCGGGAGCGCGGCGTCCAGCTCCAGTCCTGGGGCGGCTTCGCCGAGGGCCGCAACAACCTGTTCGCGGACCCGGTGCTCAGCCAGATCGGAGCCGCGCACGGCAGGTCCGTCGCCCAGGTCGTCCTGCGCTGGCTGGTCCAGCGCGACGTCGTGGCCATCCCGAAGTCCGTCCGCGCCGAGCGCATGGCCGAGAACATCGACGTCTTCGACTTCCGGCTCACCGACGACGAGATGGCCCGCATCGCCGCGATGGACACCGGCACCAGCGCCTTCTTCGACCACCGCGACCCGGCGATGGTCAGCCGGCTCGGCACCGTCCGCGTCGACTGACCGCCGACGGGCCCGGACCGGCCACCCCCTTGCGGGGGCAGCCGGTCCGGGCCGCGGCGGCGGGTCAGTGGATGTGCGCGCCGCCGTTGACGTCGTAGGTGGCGCCGGTGATGTAGCCGGACTCCTCCCGGCACAGGTAGGTGATGAGGTCCGCGACGTCGGCGACGCTGCCGTTGCGGCCCACGGGGATGCCGGCGACGAGCTGCGCCTTGCGCTCACCCTCGAGGGCCCCGCCGGTGATGTCGGTGTCGATCAGCCCGGGGGCGACCGCGTTCACCGTCACGCCGTCGGGTCCGAGCTCGCGGGCCAGCGCCCGGGTGAAGCCCAGCTCGGCGGCCTTCGCCGCGGAGTAGGCCACCCCGCCGAAGACCCCGCCGCCCCGCTCGGCCGAGACCGACGACAGGAACACGATGCGGCCGAAGCCGCGCTCGGCCATGCCGGGCGCGATGCGCCGGGTGACGTTGAACGCGCCCCGCACGTTGACGGCGAAGATGCGGTCCCACTCCGCGCCGGTGACCTCGAGGAACGGGGTCGGCGAGGTGATGCCGGCGTTGTTGACCAGTGCGCCGACCGGCGGCAGGGAGTCGGCGAGGACGGCCAGCGCGTTCTCCACGGAGGTCTCGTCGGTGATGTCGCAGCCGATGCCGAGGGCCTGCACGCCGTGCCGTTCCTCGATCTCGTGGGCGGCGTCCTTCGCGCTGGCCTCGTCCAGATCGAGGATGGCGACGTTCCAGCCTGCGGCGGCCAGGGTGTGGGCGGTGGCGCGGCCGATGCCGCGGGTGGAGCCGGCTCCGGTGACGAGCGCGGTCTTGTCGGACACGGACATGGTTCCTCCGGGAGGTGGGGCGGTGCGAGGGGGTGGGTTGGGATCAGGCGGTGGCGGGGACCGGGTCGGCGGGCCAGGCGACGCCGCCGAGTTCGGACTTGACCCGGGCGACGACGGCGTCGGTGGACAGGCCGTAGCGGTCGTGCAGCGTGGGCAGGGCACCGGCGGCGAGGAACTCGTCGGGCAGGGCGATCGGCACGACGCGGCTGCCGACGCCGGCGAACGCCAGCGTGGCGGCGACCGACTCCGCGAGCCCGCCGATCACGGTGTGGTTCTCGAGGGTGACCACGAGCCGGTCGGTCCGCGCCGCGCGCAGGATGGCCTCGGTGTCCAGCGGCTTGATGGTCGGGACGTGCAGCACGGCCACGTCGACGGAGTCGGCCTCGAGGCGGGCGGCGGCCTGCAGGGCCCGCATGGTCATCAGCCCGGTGGAGATGAGGACGACGTCGCGGCCGGTGCGGAGCTCGGCGGCCTTGCCGAGCTCGAAGCGGTAGTCGTACTCGTCGAGCACGGTGGGCACCGCGCCGCGCAGCAGCCGCAGGTAGGTGGGGCCGGGTGCGGCCGCCAGCGCCGGCACGGCCTGCTCGATGTCGACGGAGTCGCAGGGGTCGACGATCGTCAGATTGGGGCAGCCGCGGAGGATCGCCAGGTCCTCGGTGGCCTGGTGGCTGGGGCCGTACCCGGTGGTGAGACCGGGCAGGGCGCCCACGACGTTGACGTTGAGCCCGGGCTCGGCGATGTCCAGGCAGAGGAAGTCGTAGGCGCGCCGGGTGGCGAACACCGAGTAGGTGGACGCGAAGGGCACCAGGCCCACCTCGGCCATGCCGGCCGCGGCCCCGAGCAGGGTCTGCTCGGCCATGCCCATCTGGAAGAAGCGGTCGGGATGGGCGTCGCGGAACACGTGCATGTCGGTGTACTTCGCCAGGTCGGCGGAGAGGCCGACGATCTCGGGGCGCTCCTCGGCCAGGCGGTTGAGCGCGTGCCCGAACGGGGCGCTCGCGGTGCGCTGCCCGGGGTCGGCGAAGGACGCGATCATCGCCGAGGTGGTGAGCTTCTTGCGGGGAGCGGTGCTGGTCATCGGGCCAGTCCTTCCTCGAGCTGGTTGCGGGCGATCTGCCACTCGTGTTCCTCGACCCGCATGAAGTGGGCCTTCTCCCGGCTCTCCAGCAGGGGCACGCCGGAGCCGATGCGGGTGTCGCAGATCAGCACCGAGGGCGAGCCGCGGTGGTCGCGGAGTTCGTCGAACGCGGCCACCAGCGCGGCGACGTCGTTGCCGTCGACGCGGAGGGCGTGCCAGCCGAAGGCCTGCCACTTGTCGGTGACCGGCTCGGTCCGCAGGACGCCGGCGGTGGGCCCGTCGGCCTGCAGCGCGTTGACGTCGACGATCGCGGTGACGTTGTCCAGGCCGTGGTGGGCGCAGGACATGGCCGCCTCCCAGGTGGAGCCCTCGTCCAGCTCGCCGTCGGAGAGCAGGTTGAACACCCGGGCGGGGTTGCCGAGGTGGCGCAGCCCCAGGGCCATGCCGGTGGCGACCCCGAGGCCGTGGCCGAGCGAGCCGCCGGAGATCTCCGTGCCCGGGGTGTAGGACGCCATGGCCGACATGGGCAGCCGGCTGTCGTCGGACCCGTAGGTCTCCAGCTCCTCGAGCGGGATGATCCCGGCCTCGGCCAGCGCGGCGTACAGCGCGATGGCGTAGTGGCCGATGGAGAGCAGGAACCGGTCCCGGTCGGGCCAGTGCGGGTCGTCGGGACGGTGGCGCAGCTGGTCGGTGTAGACCACCGCGAGGACGTCGGCGACGCCCAGCGCCTGGCCGATGTAGCCCTGCCCCTGCACCTCCCCCATGTCCAGTGCGTTGCGTCGGATGCGGTACGCGGCCTGGCGGATGCGTGCGATCCGCTCCGTCGGGTCGGCGGGGCGCTCCCCCGCTGCCAGCGGCGTGCTCAGTGCGGTCATGGCGTGTTCCGTTCTCGTCGTCGGGTCAGTCGGTCGTGGAGTCGGCGGTCGTCCGGCGCTCGTGCGCCACGGTGCGGGGGGCGGGGACCCCGTCCGACGCGGCCGGCGTCGCGAAGCTCCGCTCGAGGGCCGCGACCTCCTCGCGCTCGACCGGGCCCCAGGTGTCGCGGGTCAGGAACGTCGCCACCAGCCCCAGCAGGCCGTATCCGGTGAAGAGCAGCGCCGGGCCGACCCAGCCGACCCCGGCGTACAGCGCGGTGGCCACCAGCGGGGTGAAGCCGGAGACGACGGCAGAGAGCTGGTAGGCCAGGGAGGCCCCCGTGGTGCGGGTCTTGGCCGCGAAGAGCTCGGAGAACCACGCGCCCTGGACGCCGGCGAGGGAGTTCTGGCAGACGGCGTAGCTGATGACGAAGGCCACGACGATCGCCGTCGCCATGCCGGTGTTGACCACCAGGAAGAGCGGGACGCCCCACAGCACGGTGATCGCGGTGCCGAACAGGTACACCGGCCGCCGGCCGACCCGGTCGGTGAGCGCACCCCAGAAGACCGTCGCGAAGATGCCGATGCCGGCCGCGACCATCAACGCGGTCAGGGTGACCGCGCGGTCGGCGAGGCCCTCGCTGGTCAGGTAGGACAGCATGAAGGTCACCGCCACGGCGTAACCGGCGGTCTCGGCGGTGCGCAGGCAGAAGGCGCGCAGGACGTTGCGCCAGTCGTCGCGGAGGACCTCCAGCAGCGGGTTCTTGGAGAGGTCGCCCTCCTCCTTGAGCTCCTCGAACTCCGGGGACTCCTCGAGCTTGAGCCGGATGAGGATGCCCACGACGATCAGGACGGCGCTGAGCAGGAACGGCACCCGCCATGCCCACGAGCCGCCCAGCGGCACGCTGGCCAGGAACGCGAGGTTGGCCAGGAGCAGCCCGACCGGGAAGCCGGCCTGGGTGATGCCGGTGTAGAGGCCGCGCTTGCGCCAGGGGGCGTGCTCGAAGCACATGAGGATCGCGCCGCCCCACTCGGCACCGAACGCGAGCCCCTGCACGACCCGAACCGCGACGAGGAGGATCGGCGCCCAGACGCCGACCTGCGCGTAGGTGGGCAGCAGCCCGATGAGCACCGTCGCGACGCCCATGAGCAGCAGCGAGCCGACCAGCACCGGCTTGCGGCCGATCCGGTCACCCAGGTAGCCGCCGATGATCCCGCCCAGCGGGCGGACGGCGAAGCCGACGCCGAGGGTCGCGAAGGACAGCAGCGTGCCCGACAGCGGGTCGTTCGCGGGGAAGAAGGCGTCGTTGAAGTACAGCGCCGCGGCGGTGCCGAAGCCGATGAAGTCGTAGGTCTCGATCGTCGCCCCGATCGAGCTGCCGACGGCGACCTTCTTCTTGGTCGGCGTGCCGTCGATCGGGTGCCAGGCCGCGACCTCCTCGAGGTGCGGATCGCGGACTGGAGAGTGCCGTTCGGTCATGGGTGACCTCCGGTGAGCGGATGGGCGTCGGATCCCCGCGTTAGGTTGACTGTTAACAGTCAACTGATGACGAAGTCTGCGTTGCCCGCGTCACAGTGTCAAGGGTCACGTCGGGACGAATCCGTCGCCGCTGGTGGCGGCCGCCCGCCGGGCAGCACGAGGTCCGGCCGAGGGCCGGGGAGGTGTCAGCGCGCGAGCGAAGGGGGGTCGTTCCTGCCGCAGGGAGCTCAGGCGGACTCGGGTGACTCCGCGAAGCGGTCCGCGGCCGAGGCCATGTGCTCGTCCACGACGTGCAGGGCGGCGGTCACGTCGGCGCGCTCGATGGCGTCGACGATCGGGGCGTGCCGGTCGCGCGCCATCATCGGCGCCTGCCACGCCGCCCCGTTCAGGATCGCGACCCGCATGCGGCCGGCGAGGTGCTGCCACGCCTCGACGAGCATGGAGTTGCCCGACAGCCGGCACAGCTCGAGGTGGAAGGCCAGGTCGGCCTCGATCCGCGCGGTGGGGTCCGCACCGTCGTCGCTGAGGTGCCCGAGCGCGGTCCGCAGCGCGGCGACGGCGGCGTCCCGACGCGGGGAGGCGATGATCTGCCGGACCGCCAGCCCCTCGAGCGCCGCCCGGACCTGGAACAGCTCCCGCACCTCGGCCGGGCTCAGACTGTTGACCCGCAGCATCCCGCGGTTGCCGGCGGTGACCAGCCCCTCCTGCTGGAGGTGCCGGAGGGCCTCGCGCACCGTGCCACGACTCACCCCGAGCGAGCCCGCCAGCTCCACCTCGCCGAGGTGGTCCCCCGGGCGGTACTGACCGGAGAGGATCGCCGCGCGGACCGACTCCAGCGCCCGCTCACGCAGGGTGCTGCGATCCAGGCTGGCCAGTGGCTCCACGTTCACAGCACCTCCTCGTCGGCCCGCATCCTATCGCCGCGGTGTCGACAGCAGGGTGGCGACAGTCGACAGCTCCCCCGTCGTGGCGATGCCGGCGCCCCGCCGTCAGGTCGCCGTGCCGCCGCGGAGCGCGTCGACCGGTGCCACCGCGTGGTGGCGGCCGAGCGGCAGCATGAGGGGCTTGCCCGAGGTCGGGTCGACGATGACCCGGCTGTCGAGACCGAAGACGGCGCGTACGCAGTCCTCGGTGAACACGTCGGCCGGGTCCCCGGAGGCGTGGATCCGCCCGTCGGCCAGCGCGACGAGGTGGTCGGCGTAGCGGGCCGCGAGGTTGAGGTCGTGCAGCACCATCACGATGGTCGTGCCGCGGGTCCGGTTCAGGTCGGTCAGCAGGTCGAGCACCTCGACCTGGTGGGCCACGTCGAGGAACGTGGTCGGCTCGTCCAGGAGCAGCAGATCGGTCTGCTGGGCCAGCGCCATCGCGATCCACACCCGCTGGCGCTGGCCCCCGGAGAGCTCGTCGACGGCGCGCTCGGCCAGCTCCGTCGTCTGTGTGGCCTCCAGCGCCGCGGCCACCGCGGCGTCGTCCTCCCTCCTCCACCGGGTGAAGACGCCCTGGTGCGGGTGGCGGCCCCGCCCGACGAGGTCGGCGACGGTGATGCCCTCGGGTGCGATCGGCGACTGCGGCAGCAGGCCGAGCGTGCGGGCGAGCTCCTTGGCCGGCATGCGGTGCACGGCCCGGCCGTCGAGCAGGACCTGCCCGCCGCGCGGCGCCAGCAGCCGCGACATCGAGCGCAGCAGCGTCGACTTGCCGCAGGCGTTGGCGCCGACGATGGCCGTGATGCGGCCGGGCGGCACGACGAGATCGAGGTCCTCGACGACGACGCGGTCGCCGTACCCGAGCGTGAGGTCCTCCGCCGCCAGCGAGTGGGTGGTGCTCACAGCGCTCTCCCTTCGCTTCCGCGCGGCGGAGCCGCCAGGCCAGCAGAGTCGCTCACAAAGAACCTCCGGCGCGGTTGGTGCGGACGATCAGGTAGATCAGATAGGGCGCGCCGAGCACGCCGGTCACGACGCCGACCGGGAAGCGGGTCCCCAGCGCGAACTGGCCGACGACGTCCGCCACGAGCACCAGCAGCGCCCCGACCAGTGCCGCGGGGACGAGCAGCGAGCCGTTCGGTCCTACGATGCGGGCCGCGATCGGTCCGGCGAGGAACGAGACGAAGGCGATCGGCCCGCACGCGGCCGTGGCGAAGGCGATCAGGCCCACCGCCGCGACGATCGCCACGATGCGGGTGCGCTCGACGCGGATGCCGAGCGCGGACGCGATGTCGTCCCCGAGTTGCAGCGCCGAGAGCTCCCGCGTCTGGGTCAGCAGGATCGGCCCGAGCACCACCAGGGCGATCAGGGCGGGCACCGTCGCCTCCCAGGTGCTGCCGTTGAGGCTGCCGGTGAGCCAGCGCAGCGCCTCGGCGAAGTCCCACGCTCCGGCCTGGTCCAGGACGTAGGCGATGAAGCTCCTCGACATGGCGGCGATGCCGATGCCGATGAGGATGAGCCGGGTGCCCGCGACCCCGTCCTTGAACGCCAGCACGTACACGAGCAGCGCCACCACGAGCGCGGCGACGATCGCGGTGATCGAGACGGCGGTCCCGCTCCAGCCGAGGAGGACGATCGCGAAGGCGGCCGCGGCGCTCGCCCCGGCGCTGATGCCGATGACGTCCGGGCTGGC
Source organism: Geodermatophilus sp. CPCC 205506 (assembly GCF_051383635.1). NCBI lineage: Bacteria > Bacillati > Actinomycetota > Actinomycetes > Geodermatophilales > Geodermatophilaceae > Geodermatophilus > Geodermatophilus sp. CPCC 205506. The sequence goes on from NZ_JALPKP010000017.1 coordinate 62,040, forward strand.
CAGTGGGTTGCGCAGCATCGTCTGGAACGTGACGCCGGCGAGGCCGGAGCTCAGCCCCGCGACGACCGCGAGGACCGCGCGCGGCAGCCGGAGCCGGCCGACCGTGAAGGTGGCGCCGGGGACGTCCTGGCCCAGCACCACCCGGAGCACGTCCCCCGGCGGGTAGGAGGTCCGCCCGACCATCAGGGTGACGGCGAAGGTCGCGACGACGAGCACCGCGAGCACCGCGACGACCAGGCGCCGGCGGGCGGCGCGGCGGACCCGGTTCCGGGCGACGGCGTCGACCGTGGAGGAGGCAGGCGCGACGACGGCGGTCACAGCTCACGGACCTTCTGCCGGCGGACGATCGCGATGAAGAACGGGGCGCCGACCAGCGCGGTGATGATGCCGACGTCGATCTCGGCCGGGCGGGCCACGATGCGACCGAGCACGTCGGTGGCGGTCAGCAGGCAGGCACCGGTCAGCGCCGAGAACGGCAGCAGCCAGCGGTGGTCCACCCCGACCAGCAGCCGGCACAGGTGGGGGACGACGAGCCCGACGAAGCCGATCGGGCCGGCGACCGCCGTGGCGGCGCCGCACAGCAGCACCGAGCCGAGGGCCGCGATCCCGCGGGCCACGGCGACGCGCTCCCCGAGGCCGGCCGCGAGCTCGTCGCCAAGCGCGAGGGAGTTGAGGCTGCGGGCCGAGAGCAGGCTGACGGCGAACCCCACCGCCAGGAACGGCAGCACCGTGCCGATGCTCTCGAAGGTCGCGCCGCCGACACCGCCGATCTCCCAGGACTGCACGCTCTCGGCGATGTCACCGCGCGGCAGGGCGACGGCGGTGATGAACGAGGTGAGGGCGGCCGAGGTGGCCGCGCCGGCCAGGGCGAGCTTCAGCGGGGTCGGCCCGCCGCGCCCGAGCGACCCGACGGCGTGGACGAACCCCGCCGCCAGCGCGGCGCCGGCGATCGCCGTCCAGATGATCCTGGTCGACGAGAACAGCCCGAACCAGGCCAGCCCGGCGACCACGGCCAGCGACGCACCCATGTTGATCCCGAGGACCCCGGGATCGGCCAGCGGATTGCGGGTGACGCCCTGCATGACCGCGCCGGACAGGCCGAGCGCCGCGCCCACGACGACGGCGAGGAGGGTGCGCGGGATCCGCTTGGTGACGGCCGCCTGCCCGATGTTCTCGGTGGACCCGCCCAGGGCGGCGAGGATGTCGGACCAGGCCACGTCCCGCGAGCCCACCGTGATCGAGGCGATCGCCAGGGCGACGAGCACCGCGAGGACGGCCAGCAGCCAGAGGGACCGTCCCGGCCTCGGGCGCCGCACGACGGCGGCGCCCGAGGCCGGGACGGGAGGAGCGGTGGTCACTGCCCCTTGTCAGCTGCCTCGGCGAGCATCGAGACGTAGTCCTCGAGGACCCAGGAGATCGCGAGCGGGGTCGGGTTCGCCGCGGTGCCCAGCGGGGTGTCGGGCAGCAGGACGAGGGCCCCGCTCCTGACGGCCGGGATCTGGGACAGCAGCGGGTCCGCGTTGAGCGCGTCTACCAGCGCCTGGTCGCCGTACGTGACGATGATGTCCACGTCGTCGAACGCGTCGACCTGCTCGGCGCTCACCGTGCCGGAGAACTGCTCGGGGTCGGTGGAGGCCGCCGTGACGCTGGCCGGGGTGGACAGCCCGAGGTCCTCGAAGAAGGCGCTGCGGGTGTCGAACGGCGTGTAGAAGCTGACCTCGCTCAGGTCGGCCGTGTCCACGTGGGTCAGGAACATCGTCGACCTGCCCTCGAGCTGGGGGTACTCGCCGACGGCGGCGGTGATGTCCTGCTCGAGGCTCGCGACGAGCGCCTCGCCCTCCTCGGCCATGCCCATGCCCGCGGCGTTGATCTCGATCATCTCGCGCCACGGCGTCGCCCATGGCGCCTCCGGGTAGGCGACGACCGGGGCGATCTCGCTGAGGGTGTCGTAGTCCTCCTGGGTCAGGCCCGAGTAGCCGGCGAGGATCACGTCGGGGTCGGTGTCGGCGACCGCCTCGAAGTCGATCCCGTCGGTCTCGTCGAACAGCACCGGCGTCTCCGCGCCGAGCTCCTCGAGCCGCTCGGAGACCCACGGCAGCAGGCCGTCGCCGTCGTCGTCACCGAAGTTCGCGGCGGCCATGCCGACGGGGACGACGCCGAGCGCGAGCGGCACCTCGTGGTTGGCCCACTGCACCGTGGCGACCCGCTCGGGCTGCGACTCGATCGTCGTCGTGCCGAAGGCGTGCTCGACGGTGATGGCGGTGACGTCGGTGGCGCCCTCCGCCTCGCCCGCGGCCGACGAGGCCGAGGAGGCCGAGGAGCAGGCGGCGAGCCCGCCCGCGAGCAGGGCTGCCGTGGGGAGTGCGACCCATCTCGGTGCGCGACGCATGGTGTCCTTCCGGTCGTGGTGCGGCGCCGCCCGGTGCAGCGCGCTGTCGTGGCCCGGCTGTGGGCGAGGCACAGGCGCGCAGCGGCCGGGGACCGGCCTGCTGCGCGTTCATGGGTGCACGTCGCTCTAGTAAGGCTTGGCTAACCAAACTTAGGGTGCGCTTACTGCGTTGACAACCACGAAACGGTCACAGTGCACCGGCGCCGTCGACCGGGTGGCCGGCTCGGCGCTCAGGGGCGCTGCCGGAGCGTCTCCGCGGGCGGGACGCCGTAGCGCTGCCGGTACCGGGCCGCGAACCGGCCGCGGTGGGGGAACCCCCAGCGCTGCGCGACCGCCTCGACGGTGGTCGTCGCCGGGTCGGCGAGGAGCAGGTCGCGGTGCGCGCACCGGAGCCGGACGTGCCGCAGGTACTCGGTCGGCGAGGTGTCCATCGCCCGCTGGAAGCCGTGTTGCAGGCCCCGGACGCCGACGCCGCAGGCGCGGGCGATCTCGGCGACGGTGACCGGCCGGTCCGCGTTGGCCTCGATGTAGTCCCGAGCCTGGCGCACGACCGACGGGCCGGCGGCGGGCGCCGGTGCGGCCAGCTCGTCGCGGTGCTCGTGCAGCGCGGTCAGCAGGAGGCCGCACATCACGCTGTGCGTGAACGGTGCGGCCACCATCGGCTGGCGGACGAGGGCGTTCTCGTCGGCGAGGTCGGTGGCCAGGGACCGGACCAGGGCCAGCCACTGTGCGCCGCGACCGGTCGAGACGTCCATGCCCAGGTCGAGGTCGACCGGGTGGCGCAGCGGCCGGTCCAGCAGCTGCTCCAGCTCGTGCTCGAGCGCCGGCTGGGCGATGCGGAGGGCCAGGACCGGAGCCGGGGTCGCCCAGCCGCTGAACACGGCGGCGCGGTCGGGGACGTGCACGACCGCCGCGCCCGGCCCCGCGACGGCGTTCCGGCCGGCGCTGGTCACGGTCAGCGTGCCCGCGGTGGGGACGTTGACCTGGTAGTGGCCGTCGTGGGCACTCTCGATGCGCACCTCGGTGTCGTAGCTCAACCAGCCGACGGTGAGCGGGCCCAGCGAGGCGGCGTCCAGGGTCATCGCGAAGCGGCTCGCGTCACCGAGCACGGTGACCCGGTGGCTGTGGAACACCCGCGTGCCCACGTCGCGCGCCTCGTCGGGGTCGCCGCTGCGGACCGACACCTCCGGCAACGGCCGCGGGCGGACCGGTTCCCCGGCAGCGGTCATGGCGCCTCCACCGGTGTGATCCGCCGGACGACCGTCGCGGGCCAGTATGCGACCAGTTGCCGGGAAACCGTTGTGGCCGGCGCCACATCCGTCCTTGGCTGTGGGTCGGGCACGTCCCGCCCGCCACCGACGAAGGAGTCCCCCGTGGCCCGTCTGCTGCCCCCTGGGCTGTCCGAGTCCGACTTCGACACGGCGATCGCCCGGTTCCGGGACGTCGTCGGCGACAAGTACGTCGCCACCGAGGACGGCGACCTGGCCCGCTACCGCGACCCGTACCCGGTCGGCAGCGAGCCGGCGGCCGGCGCGTCGGCGGCGGTCTCCCCGGAGACGACCGAGCAGGTGCAGGAGATCGTCCGGATCGCCAACGAGTTCGGCATCCCGCTCTCCCCCATCTCGACCGGGAAGAACAACGGCTACGGCGGCGGCCAGCCGCGGCTGTCGGGTGCCGTCGTCGTGAACACCGGCGAGCGGATGAACCGGATCATCGAGGTCAACGAGAGGTACGGCTACGCGCTGCTCGAACCGGGCGTCTCGTACTTCGACCTGTACGAGTACCTGCAGGCCAACGCGCCGTCGCTGATGCTCGACTGCCCCGACCTGGGCTGGGGCTCGGTGGTCGGCAACACCCTCGACCGCGGCGTCGGCTACACCCCCTACGGCGACCACCTGATGTGGCAGGCCGGCCTGGAGGTCGTGCTGCCCACAGGCGACGTCATGCGCACCGGCATGGGAGCCGTGCCAGGGAGCGACACCTGGCAGCTGTTCCAGTACGGCTTCGGGCCCTTCCCCGACGGCCTGTTCACCCAGTCCAACCTGGGCATCGTCACCAAGATGGGCATCCAGCTCATGCAGCGCCCACCGTCTGCGACCACGTTCGTGATCACCTTCGACCGGGAGGAGGACCTGGCGCAGGTCGTCGACATCATGTTCCCGCTGCGGGTGAACATGGCGCCGCTGCAGAACGTGCCGGTGCTGCGCAACATCATCCTCGACGCCGGCGTCGTCTCGAAGCGCACCGAGTGGCACGACGGCGACGGCCCGCTGCCGGACGAGGCGATCCAGCGGATGAAGTCCGAGCTCGGCCTGGGGTACTGGAACCTCTACGGCACCGTCTACGGTCCCCCGCCCGTCGTCGACGCCTACCTCGGGATGATCAAGGACGCCTTCCTCCAGGTGCCGGGGTCGACCTTCGCCACCCACCACGACCGCGACGAGGCCACCGACCGCGGCGCGCACGTGCTGCACGACCGGCACCGGATCAACAACGGCATCCCCAGCCTGGACGAGATGAAGCTGATGGAGTTCGTGCCCAACGGCGGGCACATCGGCTTCTCGCCGGTCTCCGCGCCCGACGGCGCCGACGCGCTGCGCCAGGCGCAGATGGTGCGCCGGCGGGCCGACGAGTACCGCAAGGACTACGCCGCCCAGTTCATCGTCGGGCTGCGGGAGATGCACCACATCGCGCTGCTGCTGTTCGACACCACCGACGCGCAGGCCCGGCAGGAGACCCTCGACCTGGCCCGGGTGCTCATCGACGAGGCCGCCGCCGAGGGCTACGGGGAGTACCGCACCCACAACGCCCTCATGGACCAGGTGATGGGCACCTACAACTGGGGCGACGGCGCGCTGCTGCGGTTCCACGAGGCCGTCAAGGACGCCCTCGACCCCCACTCGATCATGGCGCCCGGCAAGTCCGGGATCTGGGGCCGCAAGTACCGCGGCCAGGACCTCTGACCGCCGTCCGACGGCGGCGCACCCGCCGTGCCGCGCGGTCCGCGGTTTGGTCGACCGCGACCGCGCGGCGAGGATCGGCGGGTGCGCGCGGTGGTGAGCAGGGTCGGGACGGCGGCGGTGACGGTGGACGGCGCCGTGGTGGGCGAGATCGGCCGCGGCCTGCTGGCGCTGGTCGGCGTCGGCCGGGAGGACGACGCGGCCCGCGCCCGCGCCCTGGCCCGCAAGGTGCACGAACTGCGGGTCTTCCCCGGTGAGGGCGGCGCCTGTTCCGTCGGCGACCTCGGCCTGCCGGTGCTGGTGATCAGCCAGTTCACCCTCTACGCCGACACCCGCAAGGGCCGCCGTCCCTCGTGGCAGGACGCCGCGCCCGCCGAGGTGGCCGAACCCCTGGTGGCCGAGGTGGTCGCCGAGCTGCGCCGCCGGGGCAGCGAGGTGGCCACCGGGGTGTTCGGCGCCCGCATGCTCGTCTCCTCGGTCAACGAGGGACCGATGACCTTGCTCCTGGAGGTCTGAGCCCGGACGCCTTGGGTATCACCGGGTGACGCAACACACGCCCTGTGCATTTGCTGTGAAGCCGGCACACGCGGAACACCTGACGGGGTCGGGGCCGTTGTGCAGGGCGTACCACAACGGACAACGAGAGCGAGGGCTGCGGCCGCCTGGCAGAGCAGGCCGGCCGACCGGGGCCCCCACCCACGACATCCGGGTGCACCGCGCCACGACGACGCGAGCAGGTGCATCCGTACCGAAGGCAAGGACGAAGACAGATCGTGACGCTGCTGCAGTCTTCCCCCACCGACACCCTCGAGGTGCGCTCGCCGCGCCGCGAGCCCGACACGACCGGTCTGGTCTCGACCGACCTCGTGCGGGTGTACCTGAACACCATCGGCAAGACCGCGCTGCTCACCGCGGAGCAGGAGGTCGAGCTCGCCAAGCGGATCGAGGCCGGCCTGTACGCCGAGCGGCTGCTCAACGAGCGGCAGCTCACGCCCGCGCTCCAGCGGGACTACAAGACGCTGGCCATCGACGGCAAGGCGGCCAAGCGGCACCTGCTCGAGGCCAACCTGCGCCTGGTCGTGTCGGTCGCCAAGCGCTACACCGGCCACGGCATGACGTTCCTGGACCTCATCCAGGAGGGCAACGTCGGTCTGATCCGCGCGGTCGAGAAGTTCGACTACACCAAGGGCTTCAAGTTCTCGACGTACGCGACGTGGTGGATCCGCCAGGCCATCACCCGCGCGATGGCCGACTCCGGCCGCACGATCCGGCTGCCCGTGCACCTCGCCGAGCAGGTCAACAAGGTCGTGCGCACCCGGCGACGGATCCACCAGGAGCTGGAGCGCGAGCCCACCGCCGAGGAGCTGGGCCTCGAGCTCGACATGACCCCCGAGCGGATCACCGAGCTGCTCGAGTACTCCCGCGACCTGGTCAGCCTCGACCAGACCGTCGGCGCCGACGAGGAGTCCCGCCTCGGTGACTTCATCGAGGACGCCGACGCCGCCGTCGCCGAGGACGCCGTCGCCTTCCAGATGATGAAGGGCGACGTCCGCACCGTGCTGGGCACGCTGGAGGACCGCGAACGCGACGTCGTCGTGCTGCGCTTCGGCCTGGACGGCGGCCAGCCGCGGACCCTCGAGCAGATCGGCAAGCAGTTCGGGCTGTCCCGCGAGCGGGTGCGCCAGATCGAGCGCGAGACGATGGCCAAGCTCCGCGACCCCGAGCGCGCCGACGCGCTGCGCGACTACCTGGCCTGAGAGAGGACCCCGTCCCCCTGACGACGGGGCCGGCCGAGAGCCCGCCGCCCTTCCGGGCGGCGGGCTCTCGGTGTCTCTACAGCCCGGCGGAGCCGTGTCGCACGATGCGGGCGAGCAGCTCGGCGCGGGTGCCCGCACCCGACTTGGCCAGGATGGCGCCGACGTGGTGCTCCACGGTGCGCTTGCTGAGGAACAGCCGCCGGGCGATCTCGGCGTTGGACAGCCCCTCGGCGACGAGCCGCAGCACGTCCCGCTCCCGGGTGGTGAGCTCCCCGCCCGACCGCGGGGACGGCCCGGGGCGGGCGCCCAGGCTCCGCAGTAGCGCGGCCGCCTCGTCGGCACTCCGCGCCGCGCCGAGCTCCTGGAAGGTGCGCAGCGCCGTCCGGCCCTCCGCCCTCGCCAGGTCGGGGGCCTCGTCGCGCAGCTCACGGGCGACCGCGAGCCGGGCGCCGGCCGCCTCCCACGGCAGGCCGGCGCGGGAGAACCCGACGAGGGCCGCCTCGAGGTGCGGCAGGGCCGGCGCACCGCCGGTGGTCCGGGCGAGCACGCCGGCCACCAGCTCGGCCAGCGCCTGCGCGTGCAGGAGCCCGCTCGCGGCGGCCAGGCCCCGCAGCCGGCCGTGCAGCCGTTCGGCGTCGTGGATCCGGCCCGCGTCCGCCTGGAGCTGAGCCAGCAGCGCGATCGCCGGCGCGTGCAGGACCGTCGCACCGGCGAGGCAGCGGCGAAGGACCGCCGCCGCGCTCTCCGGTTCCCCGCGCAGCAGGTGCAGCCGGGCCAGCGGCAGGACGGCGGCGCCGTCGAACTCGCTGCCGGCCAGCAGCCCGGCGGCCTCCTCGAGCCGGCCCTGCCGGACCCGGAGGTCGGCGAGGCGGAGCGCGGCGCCGGCCCGGAGGGCGCGCATCCCGCGGTCGTAGAGCCCGAGCGCCGTCGTCAGCTCGGCCTCGGCCTCGGCCCACCGGCCGGCCGCGATCAGGACGCCGCCGTGGTGCATGAGGCAGATGGCCGACACCCACAGGTCGTTCGACGCCCGGCCGGCGGCATCGGCTACGGCGAGCCACTGCTGTGCGCGGTGGACGTCGAGCGCCAGCTCGCAGCAGAGCAGCATCTTGCAGTAGATCTCGCCGATGACCAGGTGGTCGCGGACCTCGCCGTTGCCCGCGGCCACCGCGGCCTCGTCGACGCACCGCATCCCCTCGGGAACCTGCCCGCGCAGGACCAGGCCCGCGCCCCGGTAGGCGAGCGCGCAGAAGTGCAGGTCGGGATCGTCCCACCGCCGGGCCACGCCGGCGGCCTCCTCCGCGGCCGCGGCCACCTCGTGCGCGACGTCGGTGCCGGCCGCGGCGGCGAGCGCCACCCAGCCCCGCTCGACGCAGTCGTCGGAGCCGACGAGGCTCCTCGCCCGGGCGAGCCAGCCTTCCGCCGCCGCACCGTTCCCGCGCACCGCGGCGTGCAGGAAACTCAGCTCACGTCCGGCGATGAGCGCGGCGAGGCGGGCGCGGCCCTGCGCCCGGCAGCCGCGGAACGCCTGCTCGTAGCATCGGATGGCGCCCTCGAAGTCGCCGGCCCACTCCAGCGCCCGGGCCATGCCGTAGTGGGCGTCGGGGGTGTCGGAACGGCCGAGCGCGTCGGCGAACACCTGCCGCGCGGCGGACCAGTCGCCGCGCTCCAGCGCCGCCTCGCCCCGGGCCAGGAGGACGTCGCCGCCTGCCATGGTCCGAGGGTCCCACCGCCCGTCCCCGGCGGGACCCCCACGGTGCGCGGATGGGCGGGGTCCTGGGTGCGTGCACCCATGACCCGCGGCTCCTCCCCCACGACCCTGGACCCGTTCCCGCGCACAGGGAGGACGCCATGACCAGTACCGCGGACCGGTCCGGAACCGAGGCCTTCCAGGTGACCGCCGAGGCCGCCGAGCTCTACGAGTCCCGGTTCGTCCCGGCCCTCTTCGCCGAGTGGGCGCCGTTGCTGGCCGACGTGGCCGGCGTGCGGCCCGGGCAGGAGGTGCTCGACGTCGCGTGCGGCACCGGCATCGTCGCCCGGACCGTCGCCGACCGGCTCGCCGGAACCGGCCGCGTGGTCGGGCTGGACCTCAACGAGGCGATGCTCGCCGTCGCCCGGCGGGTCCGGCCGGAGCTGGAGTGGCGGCAGGGGGACGTCGCCGCGCTGCCGTTCCCGGACCGGTCCTTCGACGCGGTGCTGTGCCAGATGGCGCTGATGTTCTTCCCCGACCGGACGGCGGCGCTGCGCGAGATGGCCCGGGTGACCCGGTCCGGTGGCGTCGTCGCGCTCTGCGTGCCGGCCGCCCTGGAGGACCAGCCGGCCTACGCCCCCTTCGTCGACCTGGTGGTGCGGCACGCCGGTCCCGTCGCCCGGCCGCTGATGGGCGCCTACTGGGCCTGCGGCGACCTGGACGCGCTCCGGACGAGCCTCACCGACGCCGGCCTGGCCGTGCTGGAGACGCGGACGCACCTCGGCACGGCGGCCTTCGAGTCGGCCGAGGCCATGGCGGTGACCGAGGTCGAGGGCTCACCCCTGGCCCGGCAGATCTCGCCCGACGTGTACGCCCGCATCCGCACCGGGGCGCGGGAGGTGCTGGCCCCGTTCACCGACCCCGACGGCGCCCTGCCCGCCCCGTTCCGCGGGCACCTGGTCGCCGCGCGCACGCCGGAGACCTGAGGGCGGCCCCTCTGCAGGGTCCCGCCGCGAGCCTGCGAGCGGCGGGGGGCAGAGGGGTCCTTTCTCAGCCGCCGGGGCTGCGCATCCGGCGGGGGCCGGGCTCCAGGCGGGCGGTCGGCGGGCCGACCCGCACGACGGCGCCCGCCACCACCAGCGAGCGCCCGCCGTGCCACGGGTTGGCCGGGCCGACGATCACCGGCTCCAGCGACAGCTGCAGCACCTCGGGCAGGTCGTCGGCCAGCCGGCCGACCCGGAGCAGCAGGTCCTCCAGCGCGGCGACGTCGACCGGCTCCGAGCCGCGGTAGCCGTCGAGCAGCGGCCACGCCCGCGGCGCCCGGACCAGCTCGGCCGCGTCGAGGTCGCTGAGCGGCAGCGTCCGGTACGCGCGGTCGCCGAGCAGGTCGGTGGCCACCCCGCCGAGACCGAAGCTGACCAGGGCCCCGAAGGACGGGTCGTCGACGATCTCGACGACGGTCACCACGCCCGGCGCGGCCATCTCCTGCACGATCACCGGGTCGCCGGAGGGGATGGCGGCGAAGGCGGCCCGCACCGCGTCGGCGTCGGCCAGGTCGAGCCGCACCCCGCCCAGGTCGGAGCGGTGCCGCAGCCACGGCGCGGTCGACTTCAGCACGACCGGGTAGCCGATCGCCTCGGCGGCGGCGACCGCGGCCTCGGCATCCGTGACCGTCCGGGTGCCCAGCAGCGGCACGCCGTAGGCGGCCAGCAGCGCGATCGTCTCCTCGTCGGTGAGCTGGCGGCCGCCCGGGGAGTCGGTGAGCGCGGTCAGCACGAGCTCGCGGGCCGCCCGCTCGTCGACGTCCGGCAGCTCCGGCACCTCCCCCACCGGCCGGCGCCGCCACCGCGCGTACTCGGCGACCTTCGCCAGCGCGATCACCGCCCGCTCCGGGGTGGAGTACGACGGCACCGACCCGCGCGCCGGCGTCCCGTCCTCGCCGGGCACGACGAGCTCGGCGGGGATGCCCTCGGAGGAGAGGAAGGTCGCGACCACCGGCTTCTCGGTGCCCTGGGCCACCTCGCGCAGTGCCCGGCCGAACTCCGCCGAGCCGCGGTTGATGGGCGGGAGGAACACCGCGACGACGGCGTCCACCCCGTCGTCGTCGACCGCCTCCTGCAGCGCGGCGCGGAACTGCTCGGCCGAGCCGCCGGCGCCGATGTCGGTCGGCGCCTCGCGGGCCAGCCGCAGCCCCTCCTCGAGGACGGCGTCGCTGACCAGCACCCCCATCGCCGTGGAGTTGCCGACGACGGCCACCCGGTCGCCGCCGGGCAGCGGCTGGTGGGCCAGCAGGGTGGCGACGTCGAACAGCTGCGCCAGCGTCTGCACCCGGATGACCCCGGCCGAGGCGAACAGGGCGGCCACCGACTCCTCGGGCACCGCGACCGACGTGCCGGCCAGCCCCTCGGTCATGCGCACGTGCCGGCCGCTCTTGACCGCCACGACCGGCTTGTCGCGGCCGACCCGGCGGGCCAGCCGGGCGAACTTGCGCGGGTTGCCGAAGCTCTCCAGGTGCAGCAGCACCACCTCGGTGGCCGGGTCGGTGGCCCAGAACTGCAGGAGGTCGTTGCCGCTGACGTCGGCGCGGTTGCCGGCCGAGACGAAGCTGGACAGGCCGATGTTGCGGCTGCGCGCCTGCTCCAGCAGCGCCGAGCCCAGCGCGCCGGACTGCGCGAAGAAGCCCACCCGGCCCCGGCCCGGGATGCGCGGCGCCAGGCTGGCGTTGAGCCGCAGCGCCGGATCGGTGTTGACGATGCCCAGGCAGTTGGGCCCCACCACGCGCATCCCCGACGCCCGGGCCGCCGCCACCAGCCGCCGCTCGGCCACCCTGCCCTCCGGACCGGACTCGCCGAAGCCCCCGGAGATCACCACCAGCCCGCGGACCCGCTTGCGCCGGCAGGCCTCGACCACGCCGGCGACCTCGTCGGCGGGCACGGCCAGGACGGCGAGGTCGACGTCGTCGGGGATCGCCTCGATGGACGCGTGCGCGGGCACTCCGCGGACGTGCCGGGTGCCGGGGTTGACCGGGTAGAGCGGCCCGCGGAAGCCGTAGTCCAGCAGGTGCCGGAGGACGGCGTGCCCCAGCTTCTCCTCGTCGTTGCTGGCCCCCACCACCGCGACCGAGGACGGGGTCAGCAGCCGGGCGATCGAGCGCGACTCGCTGCGCTGCTCCCGCTCGTAGCGCACCGCCAGCGCCGTCTCGGTGGGCGCGATCGGGAAGGTCAGGTGGACGACGCCCTCCTCGTAGGTGCGCTCGGGGGTGTACCCGGCGTCGAGGAAGACCCGCACCATCCGGTTGTTCTGCGCCAGCACCTCGGCGACGAACCGCTCGATCCCCCGCTCCCGGGCCGCGGCCGCCAGGTGCTCGAGCAGCACCGAGCCCAGCCCGCGGCCCTGGTGGGCGTCCTCGATGAGGAAGGCGACCTCGGCGTCGCTGGTGTCGGGGTAGCGGTCGTAGCGGCCCACGCCGATGAGCTGGTCGCCCAGGACGAGGACGAAGGCCACGCGCGAGTCGTGGTCGACGTGGGTGAAGCGGTGCAGGTCGCGGTCGGACAGCCGCTTCATCGGGCCGAAGAAGCGGTAGTAGCGGGTCTGCTCGGAGCTGCGGTCCATGATCCCGACCAGCCCCTCGGCGTCGCTCGGCCGGATCGGGCGCAGGTGCACCGTGCCGCCGTCGGCGGCGATGATGTCGGCCTCCCAGTGCGCCGGCGCGGTGGGCGCCTCCGCGGGCTCCTGCACCGGGGCGGGCGGGATCTCGGTCTGCTGCTCAGTCACGGGGGTCGTCCGGGTCGAGGCCGAAGTAGGGGAACGCCGCGTGGCGGGTGCGGGAGATCGCCCGGTCGACGCGGGACTCGGTGAACGGGTCCCAGCGCGAGAAGCCGGTGTAGCCGCCCTCGGTCATGTGCGTCGGCGGGCGGGCCCGCAGCCCCCGCCGGACGACGTCCTCCCGCCAGGACTCCGGGATCTCGGTGGCGGGGTCCAGCCGCTGTCCGCTGGCCTCGGCGATGAGGTGCGTCCACGCCCGCGGCACGCAGCGGACCAGGCCGTACCCGCCGCCGCCGAGCGCGATCCAGCGCCCGTCGCACACGTCGTGGGCCAGGTCGTGCAGCGCCTGGTAGCTGGCCCGCTGCCCGTCGATGGTGAGCGCGAGGTCGGCGAGCGGGTCCTCGTGGTGGGCGTCGCACCCGCACTGCGTCACGAGGATCTCCGGCTGGAAGGCCTTGAGCACGCTGGGGACGACGGCGTGGAAGGCGCGCAGCCAGCCGGAGTCGTCGGTGCCGTTGGGCAGGGCCAGGTTGACCGCGCTGCCCAGCGCCTTCTCCGGATCGCCGGTCTCCTCGGGGTAGCCGGTGCCCGGGAAGAGGGTGAGCGGGGTCTGGTGGACGCTGACGGTGAGCACCCGCGGGTCGTCGTAGAAGGCGGCCTGGACGCCGTCGCCGTGGTGCACGTCAATGTCGACGTAGGCGATCCGCTGGTGCCCCTGGGCGAGCAGCCAGGCGATCGCGATCGCCGCGTCGTTGAACACGCAGAAGCCGGACGCGCGGTCGCGCATGGCGTGGTGCAGGCCGCCGGAGATGTTGACCGCGTGCTGCGCCCGGCCGCTGTGCACCTGCTCGGCGGCCAGCACGCTGCCACCGGTGATCAGCGCGGCGGCGTCGTACATGCCCTCGAAGACCGGGTTGTCCGCCGTGCCCAGGCCGAACCCGATGTGGGGGTCGGAGGGGGCGCGCTTGACCGCGTCGAGGTAGGCCGGGTCGTGCACGAGGGTCAGCAGGTCGACGTCGGCCGGGGTGGGCCGCAGCACCTCCAGCCGGTCGGCCGCCAGGACGCCGAGGGAGTCGGCCAGCCGCATCGTGAGGTCCAGCCGGACCGGGTGCAGGGGGTGGTCCCCGCCCATCGTGTAGCCGAGCAGCGCGTCGTCCCAGACGACCGCGACCGAGTCGCTCACCGGCTCTCCTCGCTCTCCCTCCGAGCGGGGGTGCCCCTGCTCGCGGCGCGGGTGGGCCCTGCCTGCGGCCGCGGGGCCGCTCCCGGGGCGACGCTACCGCCGGGAGCCGGGTCCCGGCTCCCGGTGGCCGCTCCGGTGACCCGGCGCACGCCCCGACTCCCCGTACCATCTGGGGCGACACGGAGGAGACCTGTGAACGACCTCATCGACACCACCGAGATGTACCTCCGGACGATCTTCGAGCTGGAGGAGGAGGGGATCGTCCCCCTCCGCGCCCGGATCGCCGAGCGGCTGCACCAGAGCGGTCCCACGGTCAGCCAGACGGTCGCCCGCATGGAGCGTGACGGGCTGCTGACGGTCGAGGGGGACCGGCACCTGCAGCTGTCCGACCAGGGCCGGCAGCTGGCCACGGCGGTCATGCGCAAGCACCGGCTGGCCGAGTGCCTGCTCGTGGACGTCATCGGTCTGGACTACGCCGACGTCCACGAGGAGGCGTGCCGCTGGGAGCACGTCATGAGCGAGGCCGTGGAGCGCAAGCTGCTCAACCTGCTGGGCAACCCGACCGTCTCGCCGTTCGGCAACCCCATTCCGGGGCTGGACGCCCTCGGCGGGGAGACCTCCGCGGTGCTGGACTCGCTGACCCTGCTCTCCACCACCGCGACCGCCGAGGGCCGGCGGGTGGAGATCAAGCGGATCAGCGAGCAGCTGCAGGAGGACGCCGACCTGATGCGCGCCCTCGCCGACCAGGGGCTGCGGCCCGGCGCCACGGTGATGGCCCAGCTGGCCGCCGGCTCGGTCAGCCTGGACGGCCAGGTGCTGCCGGCGGGCGTGGCCCAGCACGTGTTCGTCAGCGCCCTGGACGAGGAGCTCACGCCCGTCGAGGCGGCCCCCCGCCTCTGACAGAGGACCCCTTGCCCCCGCCTCTCGCACGCTCGCGGCGGGTCCCCGCACGGGGGCCACCGGGTGCCGTGGGCGGTCGCTACGGTGACCAGGGTGAGCGAGCCGTCCGACGAGTCCACGCCGGCCCCGGAGTCGACGTCCCCCTTCGACGACCTGCGGGCCTTCGTCGCCCTCCCGCGGGTGGCCGGGCTGGCGCTGTCCCTCGACGGCTCCCGGCTGGCCGTCTCCGTGCAGACGCTCGACGCCGAGGGCACGAAGTGGCAATCGGCCCTGTGGGAGGTCGACCCCGCGGGGCAGCAGCCGGCCCGGCGGCTCACCCGCAGCGCGCCCGGGGAGTCCGCGCCGGTGTGGGCGCCCGACGGCTCGCTGCTGTTCACCTCCGCGCGGCCCGACCCCGGCGCCAGGGGTGGGTCGGGTCCCGGCGACGGAGCCGAGGACCCGAAGCCGGCGCTGTGGAGCCTGCCCGCCGGAGGTGGTGAGGCCCGGCCGGTGCTGACCCATCCCGGCGGGGTCGGCGGGGTGGCCGTCGCCGCCGACACCGGCGACGTGGTCGTGGTCGCCTCCGCGATGCCCGGGGTGGCGGACGCCGAGGCCGACGCCGCGCGGCGCAAGCAGCGCAAGGAGGCCGGGGTCAGCGCGATCCTGCACGAGGCATACCCGGTGCGGTACTGGGACCACGACCTCGGCCCCGCCGCGCCGCACCTGTTCTGGGCCGGGCGGCTGCCCGCCGAGCCGGCCGCCGGCGCGGAACCCGAGCCGGTGGCGCTCCGCGACCTCACTCCCGACGCGCGGCCGCCCAAGGGCGCCGGCGAGTCGGTCGCCCTCTCCCCCGACGGGCGGGTGCTGGCCCGCATCGAGACCGTGCCCGACGGACCCGCCGGGGAGCGCGACCGCCTGGTGCTCGTGGAGACCGCGAGTGGCACCGCCCGCGTGCTGGTCGACGACCCCCTCGCCGACGTCCACTCGCCGCGCTTCTCCCCCGACGGCAGCGCCCTGGTCTGCGTCCGCGAGACCCTGCCGACCTTCGAGGAGCCGCCGGACTTCACGCTGCTGCACGTCGACGTCGCCGGCGGCGCCGCTCACGACCTCACCGCCGGCTTCGACCGCTGGCCCAGCGCCCCGCAGTTCAGCGCCGACGGGACCGCGGTCTACTTCCTCGCCGACGACGACGGCCGGCACGCGCTGTTCCGGGTCCCGGTGGACGGCGGGGCGCCCGTGCGGCTGACCACGGATGGCGCCTACAGCGACCTTCAGGTGGCCCGCGACGGCAGCGCCCTGTACGCGCTGCGCTCGGCCTACGACGAGCCGCCGGCGCCGGTGCGGCTGGACCCGGAGGCGACCGGCCAGCACCCCGAGCCGCTGCCCAACCCCGGCACCCTGGGGGGCCTCCCGGGCACGCTGCACGAGGTCGAGGCCACCGCCGCCGACGGCAGCCGGGTGCAGTCGTGGCTGGTGCTGCCCGAGGGCGCGTCGGCGCAGTCCCCGGTGCCGCTGCTGCTGTGGATCCACGGTGGTCCGCTCATGAGCTGGAACTCCTGGTCCTGGCGGTGGTGCCCCTGGCTGATGGCCGCCCGTGGCTACGCCGTCCTGCTGCCCAACCCGGCGCTCTCGCAGGGGTTCGGCCAGGACTTCGTCCGCCGCGGCTGGGGCGAGTGGGGCGAGGCGCCCTACACCGACCTCATGGCCGCCGTCGACGCCGCCGAGCAGCGCCCGGAGGTCGACGCCTCCCGCACCGCGGCGATGGGCGGCTCGTTCGGCGGCTACATGGCCAACTGGGTGGCCACCCAGACCGACCGGTTCCGGGCGATCGTGACCCACGCCAGCCTGTGGCACGTGGACTCGTTCATCGGCACGACGGACGCCGCGTACTACTGGGAGAAGGAGTGGGGCGACCCGCTCCAGCAGCCCAAGCGGTACGAGCAGAACTCGCCGCACCGCTTCGCGGACGCGATCCGGACCCCGGTGCTGGTCATCCACGGCGACCGTGACTACCGCGTGCCGATCGGTGAGGCGCTGCGGCTCTGGTACGACCTGCAGAAGCGGGGCGTGCCGTCGAAGTTCCTCTACTTCCCCGACGAGAACCACTGGGTGCTCACGCCGGGGAACGCCCAGGTCTGGTACGAGACCGTCCTGGCCTTCCTGGCCGAGCACGTCCTCGGCGACGAGTGGCAGCGGCCCGAGCTGCTCTGACGGCGGGCCGGCGCGGGGCGGCGCCGGCCGCGGGTCACTCCCCGGCGGGGAGCACGTCCTCCACGCCGACGTCGCCCTCGATGATCCCGTCCTGCCGGCCGAGCTCGAGCAGGCGGCTGACGGAGTCCCGGTTGATGTCGGTCTGGAAGTCCGGCAGCGTCAGCTGCGCGGCCACCTCCGGGGGGATGCTCGTGTACTCGCCGAGGATCTCCCGGACCGCGTCGGGGTTGTCCTGGGCGTACGCGTGGGCCGCGCGCATCGCGTCGGCGAAGCGGCGCACCACGTCGGGGTTCTCCGCCGCGTACTGGTCGGAGGTGAAGTAACCCGCCACCGTGAGATCCGGGTCGATCTCGGAGAACGGCGCCGCCACCGACCGCAGCCCCTGGGCGAGCCCGAGGCTGGCGAACGGCTCCACCAGGAAGGCGGCGTCCACCGAGCCCGTGGACACCGCGGCGGCCATGTCGGGGAACGGGATCTCGACGAACTCGATCGTGCTGGGGTCCCCGCCGGCCAGCCGGACGCTCTCCCGGACCACCGTGTCACTGACGTTGTTGATCGAGTTGATGGCGACCCGGCGGCCGGCCAGGTCCGCCGCCGTCCGCACCGGTCCGCCGTCCGGGACCTCGATCAGGGCGTAGTCGGCCTCCGGATCCCCCGTCGGCCCGGCCGCGGACGCCACCAGGCCCAACGGCACGCCCCGGGACTCGGCCTGGAGCAGGCTGGTCACGTTGGAGAACCCGAACTGCGCCTCGCCGTTGACGACGGCCGGGACGATGGCCGCCCCGCCCTGGGCCAGGAACGCCTCCACCTCGAGGCCGTGCTCGGCGAAGATGCCCTCCCGCTGGGCCAGGTAGACGGGGGCGACGTCGACGAGCGGGATGACTCCCAGCCGGACCGCGGTGGTCTCGGCCGTGGGGGCCGCCCCCACGGCGCCGGTGTCGGTCACCTCGGCGACCCCGCACCCCGCCGCCAGGGTCGTGCCGGCGACGACGAGAGTCAGGAGCGAGCGGCGCACGGGTACCTCCGCGGGTCGATCGGGACCCATCCGGTGGGCCCCGCTGCGGCCGGTGACGCTAGGGACGCCGCGTCCCGCCGAGAACCCGCAGACCGCGCTTCCGCCCGATCGTGTCGCCGCTCTCACCCGTGTGTGCAGCCCGACGCCACGGACCGTGCGCGGTCCACCCCCGGTGAGCGGTCCGGCCTCGCGCCCGCGCAGAGCCGTGCCGGCGATCACCCCGCGGCCCAGACCGCGTGCGGGTCGTCGGCCGCCGCCGCGACCATCGCCCGCAGCTCGCTCGGCGGCAGACAGGCGGCCAGGCCCTGCGCCAGCAGCTGGGCGAACGTGTACGTGGGCAGGCTCGCGAGGGCCCGCTCGAGCGCGACGTTGGCCATCGCGCCGTCCCCGCGCAGCCAGGCGCTGACCGCCAGCAGGGTCGCCGGAGCCGCGTCCAGCGGAGACGGCGCCCGGCGGGTGCACTCGGTCCAGAGGACCTCGGCCGCCGCGGCGTCGTCCCCCAGCGCGAAGGTGAGCGCGCGGTCGCGCACCCGGATGTCGGCCACCGCCCACAGCACGCGGGCGACGTCCCGGTCCTCCAGGCGGCCGGAACCCGCGGCCCCCGGCCGGCAGCGGCCCAGCGCCCGCACGACGGTGTCCCACGAGCGGCGCGCCTCGGCGTCCGGGTCGGCCAGCCGCGCCCGCGCGTGGCGGTCCCCGACCCGCCACGCCACGGCCTCCATCGCCGCCTGCTCGGGACCGTCCACCGGGGCGATGCGCGCCGTGAGGGCGGCGCGGTCCGGGACGACGACCACGCCGGCGGCCACCGACGCGGCCTCCAGCGGGGTGACGCCCCCGGGCAGCGCGGTGCCCCCGCCCGGGGCGCAGCAGGGCTCCGGGCAGTCGTAGGACCACCACCTCCCCCGGCGGACGAGCAGCGTCTCGCGGACCGGGATGCCCAGATCGGCCAGCGCGACCACCAGCTCGTGCACGACCCCGCGGTGCGGCAGCGTCGTTCCGCGGTCCTCGCCCGGGGGCCGGACCGGGTCGTCCCGCTCGTCGGCGGCCTCGGAGACCACCGCGAGCACCGCGGCGGCCGGCCGGTCGGTGGCCAGGCTGCGGGCCAGCAGCGCGGCCACCGCCGGGGCGTGCGCGCGCTCGGGCAGGTCCGCGCGGACGGTCAGCCCGAGCCGGCCGCCGCTGGGGCCGCCGAGCCCGACCAGCAGGACCGACTCGTCCGGGTGGAAACCGATGAGCTGCGGCAGCGCGGCCGCGATGTCGCCGGGGTCGGAGAGGAACACCTCGGGGCGGGTGGGGTCGTCCATGCGCCGACCCTCGCGGCCGAGGGCGCCGCCGGGGTGCGAGCGGAGCGATCTGTGGACCGCGGCCGGGCCTGTGGAGGGACCCGGCCGGGATGTCTCAGCCCAGTGCCTCGGCCTGCACCCGGTACGCCTCGGCCAGCCGGCGGTCGAACGTCGCCTCGTCGAGCGCGGCGCCGTGCAGCCCGGCGGTGGCCAGGGCGAGCACCCGGTCGCCGTCCTGCACCAGCGCGACGAGCGCCTCGGCCGTTCCCGGGCGACCGTCGGGCAGGGTCGCCTCGACGGTGACCGGCACGCGGAGTGCGGCGTCCCCGAGGTCGGGTGCCGACACGTCGCCGACGGTGACGGTCGCGGCGCCGCGCTCCGGGACGGTCACCGACGCGCGGTCGCAGTCCTCGAGTGCTCCGCCGACGGTCGCCACCGCCTCCTCGGCCGCGGGCCCGCTGACCAGCCCCTGCACCGTGGCCTGCGCGCCCTCGAGCACCGCCTGCCCGGCGGCGTCGTCGACCCCCGCGGCGGCCGCCGCCTGCAGCGAGGTCAGCAGGTCCGCGCACCCGCCCAGGTCCAGCTGCAGCCCGGCCGGGAGCCCGCCCATCGGCAGCTCGCGCGAGCCCAGCAGCTCCTCGGTCAGGGGGATCACCGTGGCACCGGGCGCGAACGCCGACGCGGGCAGCAGGCCCGTGGCCAGGTCGGCGGCCGGGGCCGTCGTCACGGCGGCCGACTCCGTCGACGCGGCCTCCTGGATGCCGGCGTCCTGCCCGCAGCCGGCCAGCACGCCCCCGACGACGAGCACCGCGCTGACGACGGCGACCCGGCGGCCACGACGGCCCTCCTGCGGGGGCCAGCCGCGAGCTCGCGAGTGGCGGGGGGCCGGAGGGTCCGTCCTCATGCCGCCGACGGTAGCCGCGGGCGGCGGCCGGTGCAGCGGCCTCAGACCTCGTACTGCGCGGCGGTGCGCGCGGCGAGGAAGGGGGCGACGTGCTCGGCGATCACCTGCAGGTGGGCGGGGTGCTCGGCGTAGCGCCGCCACGCCTCGACGTCGGGGAAGTCGGCGACCAGCGCCGTGTGCGCGTTGCCCTCGCGGAGCCCGGCGTCGGGGCCGACGGCGAAGGCGGTCATCCCGCCGACCTCCTCGGGGAGCCGGCGGAGCGCGGCGACGGTGGCCGCCCGGCGCTCGTCGTCGGCGTCGTCGGACCAGGTGAAGAGCACGACGTGGCGCAGCATGCCCGCCACCCTGGCAGGCGGGCGCCGGACGCACGACACGAGCCCGTCACCAGCGGTAGTTAGAGTCGCCGACCATGGGACGGTCGTTGCGCGTTGCACTGCTGTCCTACCGGAGCAAGCCGCACAGCGGAGGCCAGGGGGTCTACGTCCGCGCGCTGTCCCGGGAGCTGGCCGCCCTCGGCCACGACGTGCAGGTCTTCAGCGGTCAGCCCTATCCCGAGCTGGACGACGGCGTGCCGCTCACCCGGGTCCCGAGCCTCGACCTCTACCGCGAACCGGACCCCTTCCGCATCCCGCGGCCGTCGGAGTTCCGCGACTGGGTGGACCTCGCCGAGTGGGCCACGATGTGCACCGCGGGCTTTCCCGAGCCGGCCACGTTCAGCCTCCGGGCGGCGCGGCTGCTGCTGCCCCGCGCCGGCGACTTCGACGTCGTGCACGACAACCAGAGCCTGGGCTGGGGGCTGCTGCGGCTGGTCCGGGCCGGGGTGCCCACGGTCGCCACCGTCCACCACCCGGTCGCCATCGACCGCGACCTGGAACTGGCCGCCGCGCCGTCCCGGCGCCGCCGGCTCACCCTGCGCCGCTGGTACGGCTTCACCCGCATGCAGGCCGCCGTCGCGCCGCGGCTGGACGGCATCACCACGGTGTCGGAGAACTCTCGCCGCGACATCGAGACCCACCTGGGTGTTCCCGGAGCCGCGATCAGCGTCGTCCCGGTGGGCATCGACCCCGACGTCTTCACCCCGCCCCCGCCGGACCGCCCTCGCGACCCCACCTCGATCGTCGTCGTCACCAGCGCCGACGTCCCGCTCAAGGGCCTGGTGCACCTGCTGGAGGCAGTGGCCAAGCTGCGCACCGAGCGGCCGGTGCGGCTGACCGTCGTCGGCACCGCACGGCCGGGCGGCCCCGCCGAGGCGGCGCTGGACCGGCTGGCGCTCGGCGACGCCGTCCGCTTCACCGGGCCGCTGCCCGAGGCCGACCTGGTCCGGCTGCTGCAGGAGGCCGCCGTGGTCGCGATCCCCTCTCTCTACGAGGGCTTCTCGCTGCCCGCCGTCGAGGCGATGGCCTGCGGCACGGCGCTGGTGACCACCGACGCCGGGGCGCTGCCCGAGGTGGTGGGCAGCAGGGCCGGCCTGCGGGTGCGGGCCGGCGACGTCGGCGAGCTCACCGCCGCGCTGGCGCTGGTCCTCGACTCGCCGTCGCTGGCCGAGCAGCTGGGCCGCGCGGGGCGGCGCCGGGTGCTGGCCTCCTACACCTGGCGGTCCACCGCCGAACGGACGGCGGACTGGTACGCCGAGGTGCTGGAACGGACGGGCCGGACGTGACGACGACGGGCGAGGAGGCGTCGTGCTGACCGTCGACTACGACCTGCTCGACCTGCGGCCGGGGATGACCGTGCTGGATCTCGGCTGCGGCGAGGGCCGGCACGCGTTCGAGGCCCTGCGCCGCGGCGCGCGCGTGGTGGCGATCGACCACGGCGCGCACGAGGTCGAGACGACCCGGCACTGGCTGACCGCCATCGCCGAGGCCGGCGAGGCACCGACGGGCGCCGCCGCCGAGGTGGTCCGCGGCGACCTGCTGGCGCTCCCGGTCCCCGACGCCAGCGTGGACCGGGTGATCGCCAGCGAGGTGCTCGAGCACATCCCCGACGACGCGACCGCCCTCGCCGAGATCGCGCGGGTGCTCAAGCCCGGCGGCCGGGTGGCGGTCACCGTCCCGCGGTACGGGCCCGAGCGGGTCTGCTGGGCGCTGTCGGACGCCTACCACGCCAACGAGGGCGGGCACGTGCGCATCTACCGCGGCGACGTGCTGCGCACCCGGCTCGCCGCGGCGGGGCTGGAGCCCGGCGGGCAGCACCACGCGCACTCGCTGCACGCGCCGTTCTGGTGGCTCAAGTGCGCCGTCGGCGTCGAGCGCGACCCCCTCGCCGTCCGGGCGTACCACCGGCTGCTCGTGTGGGACCTCGTGGCGCGGCCGTGGCTGACCCGCACCGCCGAGCGGCTGCTCGACCCGGTGCTCGGCAAGAGCCTCGTGGTCTACGCCGACAAGCCCGCCGTCCCCGGGCGGCCGGCGGCCCGCTCCTGGTCGCTCGACGGCCCACGACGGGAGCGGACCGCTGTCTGAACTGCCGGAGCTGCCCGGGGTGCTCGGCGCGGAGCAGCTGCGCGCGACGGTGGCCGCCATCGCCGCCGAGCAGCACGCCGACGGCGCGCTCCCCTGGTTCCGGGGCGGCCCCCTCGACCCCTGGGACGCGATCGAGGCCGCCATGGCCCTCGACGTCGGCGGCGCGCACGACCGCGCCCGCGCCACCTACCGCTGGCTGGCCGGGCGGCAGCGGCCCGACGGCTCCTGGGCGGCGGAGTACCGGGCCGGCGCCGAGACCGCGTCCGCGGCGGAGAGCAACCACGCCGGCTACCTGGCCGTCGGGCTGTGGCACCACTGGCTGAGCACCGGCGCCGAGGAGCCGGTGGCCGGGTTGTGGCCGGCGGTCCGCCGGGGCCTGGACCTGGTCACCCGCATGCAGCTGCCCGGCGGTGCGGTGAGCTGGGCGCTGCGCCCCGACGGCAGCCCCGACGACACCGCCCTGCTGACCGGCAACGCCAGCCTCTTCCAGGCGCTGCGCTGCGGCGTCGCGCTGGCCGGCCTCACCGGGGAGCCGCAACCGGACTGGGAGCTGGCCGTCGCCGACCTGGGCGCCGCGCTGCGCGGCCGGCCCGAGGCGTTCGCCGACCGCTCCCGCTACTCGATGGACTGGTACTACCCGGTGCTCGGCGGCGCGCTCACCGGCGCCGCGGCCCGCGACCGGCTGGCCGCCGGCTGGGACCGGTTCGTCGTCCCGGGACTCGGAGCGCGGTGCGTCGCCGACCGCCCGTGGGTCACCGGCGCCGAGACCTGCGAGCTCGCGCTCGCCCTCGCCGCCGCCGGGCAGCCGGACGCCGCCCTGGAACAGGTCGCCGCGATGCAGCACCTGCGGCACGACGACGGCTCCTACTGGACCGGGTACGTCTACCCCGACGACGCCCGGTGGCCGGTCGAGCGGACCACCTGGACGGCGGCCGCGGTCGTGCTGGCCGCCGACGCGCTCTCGGGCGCCTCCCCCGCCGCCGGCCTGTTCACCGATCCGGGGGCGCTGCCACCGGCCGGCACCGAGAGTTCACCGGACCCCGCCGATTGGGTCCCGGGCGGTGCGGGCACGCTGCCCCCGTGACCTCGACCGGCGCCGCAGCCCGAACCGGACCCCCCGTCACCGTCGTGGTGGCCAGCCGCAACCGCCGGGAGGACCTGCTCGCCTCCCTGCCCCGGCACGAGGCGCCGGTCGTCCTGGTCGACAACGGCTCCACCGACGGCACGGTGGACGCCGTCCGGGCCGCGCACCCCGCGGTGACCGTGCTCCCGCTGCAGCACAACCTCGGCGCCCGCGCCCGGACCCTGGGCGCCGAGCACGCGGGCTCCGAGTTCGTGGCGTTCGCCGACGACGACTCCTGGTGGGCGCCCGGCGACCTGGCGCGCGCGGTGGAGGTCATGCGGGCGCACCCGCGGCTGGCGCTGCTCAACGCCCGCATCCTGGTCGGCCCCGAGGAGCGGCTCGACCCGGTCTGCGCGGAGATGGCCGACAGCCCGCTGGGCACCGCGCCCGACCTCCCCGGCCCGTCGCTGCTCGGCTTCGTCGCCTGCGCCGCGCTGGTGCGCACCGAGGCGTTCGCGGCCGTGGGCGGCTTCGACGCCGTCGTCCGGTTCCCGGGCGAGGAGGAGCGGGTGGCCCTCGACCTCGCCGCGGCCGGCTGGGGGCTGGCCTACGTCGACGGGGTGACCATCCACCACCACCCGTCGCCGCGGCGCGACGCCCCGGCCCGGCGGCAGGCCGCGGTCTGGCGCAGCCGGGTCCTCACCGCGCTGATGCGCCACCCGCTGCCGACCCTCCCCCGGTTGCTCGTCTCCGCCGTGCGCGCCGGCCGGCCGGGGATGCGGGGACTGCTGCGCGCCGTCCCCGACGTGCCGGCCGCGCTCCGGGCGCGGCGGCGGCTGCCCGAGCGGGTGTGGGCCGGCGTGCGGCTGCTGGCCGGGCACTCGGCATGACGGCGACCCAGGCGGCCCCGTCGGCGACGCAGGGCCGACACGACGCGCGGGTCGCCGTCGTCGTCATCACCCACCAGCGCCGGGAAGAGGTGCTGCTGGCGCTGTCCCGGCTGCGGGCGCTGCCGGAGCAGCCGCACGTCGTCGTCGTCGACAACGGCTCGACCGACGGGACGGCCGCGGCGGTCGCCGAGCGCTTCCCCGAGGTGGAGTTGGTCGCCAGCCCGGAGAACCTCGGCGCGGTCGGCCGCAACGTCGGCGTCGCCCGGGTGGCCACCCCCTACGTGGCGTTCTGCGACGACGACACGTGGTGGGACCCGGGCTCGCTGCGCACCGCCGCCGACGTCCTCGACGCGCATCCGCGGCTGGCCGTCGTCACCGCGCGGATCCTCGTCGAGCCCGGCGGACGCGAGGACCCGATCGTGCCCGAGCTGCGCGACTCGCCGGTCCGCGGCGCCGACTGGCTGCCCGGGCCGGCGCTCGGCTCGTTCCTGGCCGGGGCGTCGGTGCTGCGCCGCGAGGCCTTCACCGCGGTGGGCGGCTTCTGCGAGCGGCTGTGGCTGGGCGGGGAGGAGGAGCTGATGGCCGGCGACCTGGCCGCCGCCGGGTGGGAGCTGTGCTACCTGCCCGCGCTGACCGTGCACCACCAGGCCAGCTCCGCCCGCGACCCCCACAAGCGCCGCCGCGACGGCATCCGCAACACGCTGTGGACGACGTGGCTGCGCCGGCCCGTGCGGCCGGCTCTGCGGCGCACCGCGCACCTGCTGCGCACCGTCCCGCGCGACCGGCTCAGCGCGCTCGGGGTGCTCGACGCGCTGCGCGGGGCGCCGTGGGTGCTGCGCGAGCGCCGGGTGCTGCCGCCGCACGCGGAGGCCCGCTTCGCCGCGCTGGAGCACGCCCAGCGGACCTCGACCGCCCGCAAGTACGTGAGCTGAGCCCGAGGAATAGGAAGCAATGCCCACGTCGGGGGCGCCGATGCGCGGGTATTGCTTCCTATGCCTCGACGGTCAGACCGCGCAGTCGATGCAGGTGCGCGCGGCCGGACGGGCGGCCAGCCGCTCGGCGGCGATCGGCCGGCCGCAGGCCTCGCAGATTCCGTAGTCGCCGGATGCGCGCCGGGCCAGGGCGGCCTCGACGTCGGCCAGCCGGCGCCGCGCCGCGGCCAGCAGCGCGGCCACCTGCTGCCGCTCGAAGGCGATCGTGGCGCCCTCCGGGTCGTGCTCGTCGTCGGCGTTCGACGACCGCGAGGCCGCCACCACCGCGTCGAACTCCCCGGTCAGCGCCGCGATCTGGGCGAGGACGGCGGCCCGCTCGGCCACCAGGGGGTCCTCACCCACGGCGCAGCAGCCGCAGCGAGCCGGTGCCCGGCAGCTCGTCGAACTCCCCCGACTCCAGCACCCGCCGGTACACCCCGTAGGGCGCCTGGCCGCCGTCGGCGGGGTCCGGGAAGACGTCGTGGATCGCCAGGGTGCCGCCGAGCGCCAGCTTGGCCACCCACGCGTCCTGGTCCCGGCGGGCGGACTCCTCGGTGTGGCTGCCGTCGAGGAACAGCAGCGCCAGCGGGGTGGACCACAGCGGGGCGAGGATCTCGGAGCGGGCGACGACGGCGATCACGACGTCCTCGGCGCCGGCGTCGGCGATCGTCCGGCGGAACCGCGGCAGGGTGTCGATCAGCCCGACGGCGGGGTCGACCAGCGACGGGTCGTGGTACTCCCAGCCGGGCTGGTGCTCTTCCGAGCCCCGGTGGTGGTCGACGGTGACGACCTGCCGGCCGGTCTCACGGGCCGCCGCCGCCAGGTACAGCGCCGACTTGCCCATCCAGCTGCCGATCTCCAGCAGCGGTCCGGGCACGCCGACGGAGCGGGCCGCCTCGTAGAGCGCCGTCCCCTCGTCGTCGGGCATGAAGCCGGGCGCGGCGCGGGCGGCGGTGAGCAGGTCGGCGGTCACCTCCCCAGCGTGGCTCACCGGGCGAACCGGGCGCGCAGGGCGGTCATCCGCCGGTCGGTGGCCGCGCCGGCCGCGGTGCCGGCGACCTTGGCGAAGAACGCGCCGGCCGCCGTCGTCACCGGGACGGCGAGCACCAGCCCGATCGAGCCGACCAGCGTGCGGATCACCTCCTCGGCCATCGCCGAGCTGGTGAGGACGACGTCCCACGGCTGGGCGTAGACCTCGAAGAGCATCAGCAGCGGTAGCGAGGCGCCGGCGTAGGCGAAGACGATCGTGTACACGGTCGAGGCGATGTGGTCCCGGCCGACGGCCATCCCCCGGCTGTGGAGCTGCTGCCACGTCATGTCGGGATCGACCTCGTGCAGCTGCCAGATCGCCGAGGCCTGGGTGATCGTCACGTCGTTGAGCACGCCGAGGCCGGCGACGACCACCCCGGCGAGCACCAGCCCGGAGAAGTCGAGCGCCGGGTCGTACCCCAGCAGCGTGGTGGTCTCCTCGCTGGTCAGCCCGGTCAACCGCGCCGTGGCCACCCCCACCGCCCCGAGGACGGCGACCAGCGCCAGCCCGAAGAGGGTGCCGACCAGCGCCGTCGTCGTCCGCGCGGAGAAGCCGTGTGCCAGGTAGAGGACGACGAACATGATCGCCGCCGAGCCGACCAGGCTGACCAGCGTGGGCGAGGCGTCGCCGAGCAGGCCGGGCAGCAGGAACTGCAGCATGATGAAGAACGCGAACGCCAGCCCGACGAGGGCGGCCAGGCCGCGCAGCCGGGCCACCGCCACGGTGACGACGGCGAAGGCGACGGTCAGGGCGACGATCGGCACGTCCCGGTCGTAGTCGTAGAAGGCGTACTGGCCGGCGCCCTCCGCCCCGGCGTCGCGGGTGAGCACGAGGACGTCGCCCTCGGCGATGCCGGCGGCGTAGACCTCCGCCGGGACCTCGAGCTGCTGGAACTCCCCCGCGCCGACGCCGTCGAGCACCTCGACGACGACGACGGCGCAGGTCAGCTGCTGCGCGGGCTGCTGCTCCGCGCCGGGGAGCGAGCAGTCGAACGGCTCCACCGTCGACACCCGCCCCTCGGGATAGGTCGTCCCGGGCGGGAGGACCAGCACGGCGGCCTGCTCGGCGCGGGTGGGCTCGCCGTCGGGCCAGAGCACCACCAGCCCGACGATCGTGGCCAGGCCGACCGGCACGAGCAGCAGCAGCATCAGCCAGACCGCCCGCCGCCTCCGGGTCAGGACCTCCGGGGTCGGCGGCGGCGCGTCCGGGTCGGGACCGTGGCTGTGGGTGTGGCTGGGCGGCACCCGGTAAGGCTAGGAGTTCGGCTCCCGGGCCTCGCCCGGCCACTCCGGTGCGCCGGCTCCGCCCGCGCTCAGCGCGCCTCCTCGACGGCGAACCGCAGCCAGAGCCCGCTGAGCTGCAGGGGCCGCGCGACGGTGGACGGCGGGTCGACCAGCACCAGGTCGACACC
Source organism: Geodermatophilus sp. CPCC 205506 (assembly GCF_051383635.1). Lineage (NCBI taxonomy): Bacteria > Bacillati > Actinomycetota > Actinomycetes > Geodermatophilales > Geodermatophilaceae > Geodermatophilus > Geodermatophilus sp. CPCC 205506. The sequence goes on from NZ_JALPKP010000017.1 coordinate 89,897, forward strand.
GCGCGGCTGGCCCAGCTTCTGCAGCTGCACCAGCACGGCCATGCCGGCGGAGTTGAGGTAGGTGACCCCGCGGGTGTCCAGGCGGACCCGGCGCAGGTCGGTGCGGGCGAGCAGCAGGTCGGTCATCGTCCGGACCAGCGGCCGCCGCGCCTCCTCCGTCAGCTCTCCGCGGACGGTCACCGTGGCGACGTCGCCGTCCTGTGCCGTGGTGACCTCCGGTTCCCCCGCGCTGCGGTGGGCGTGCTGCGGTTCCCCCTGCGCTCGGGGGGCTGTCGTCTCGTCCACGCACCCCCGGTAGCCGCTCGGGGCCCGGTTCACACGGCCGGACGGGGCACCCGCACCGGCGTTCCTCCAGGCGGCGGCTCCCCGCCGGGGAGGCGGTAGGCGCGGACGGCGTTGCCGGAGCCGATGGCGGCGGCGATCCGCAACGCGTCGTCCGCCGTCCAGTCGTCGTCGGCGACCCCGTCGGCGAGCAGCCGGCCCAGTGCCCGCCGGAACAGCGTGCTGGCGAGCAGGTACAGCTCGCCGAGGGCGCACGCGTCGGTCGAGAAGAGCACCTTGCCGAACGGCGCCAGCTCCAGCAGCTCGGCCAGCACCGCGCCCGCCCGCCGCCCGACGTTGTGCGTGGCCAGCCCGACGTCGACGAACACGTGCGGGAACACCTGCGCGAGGTAGCCGGCCCGGCGGTGGAACGGGTAGTTGTGCAGCAGCATCACCGGCACGCCGGTCGGCCGGGTGGCCCGGAGCAGGCCGGTGAGCAGCAGGGGGTCGCTGCGGTGCAGGTCGATGTCGGCGTCGCCGTACCCGACGTGGACCTGCACCGGCCGGCCGAGGTCGACCCCGCACCAGACGAGGAAGCGGTGCAGCACCGGATCGGCCACCCGCGGGCCGGCCCCGGCGTCGACGGCGCGCAGTGCGGCCCCGGCCGCTGCGGCGACCTCGCCGGGGGTCGGCCGCGCGCCGTCGAGGTCGAGGCCTCCCCGGTACGCGGCGACGGTCTTCACCGCGACGGCGCCGGCGGCCCGCTCGCTGAGCCGCGCGCGGACGGCGTCGCCGAACCCCGCGGCGGAGCAGCCGGCGCCCAGCACCTCCTCGGCCACCGTCTCCAGGCGGACCACCTCGCCGGCCGTTGCACCCGCGAGCGCGGCCAGCTCCGCCGGAGTGGTGAGGGGCTCGGGCAGGTAGCCGGTGTCGACGAGGAAGGTGGCGATGCCGGTGGCCGCCACCATGCGGCGGTCGACCTCCGCCCGTCCGAGCTCGGCCCGGCGGGCCAGGTACGCATCGACGGGGACGTGCGGCTCGAGGTCGAGCACCGGGGCGCACCAGCGGCGGAGGGCCAGCCCGATCTGCGAGTCGAACAGCGAACCACCGAGCGGACCGGAGCCGTCCGCCTCGGTGAGGAGGTCCTCGACGCCGGCGCGGTCGAGCTCCCGGGTGACCAGCCCGTGGCAGTGGTGGTCGACCAGCGGGAGGGCCGCCACCTCCGCCGCGATCCCGGAGGGGCCGGCCGAGAACACGGGCATGCGGAGCTCCTCGTCGCGGGGACCGTTGCGCACGTCGGGCGGCAGGAGTGTGCTCCCGCCCACGGCGGCGCGGGAGGGCCCGGGCCGTGCGCCCAGCAGACACCCCGTCCGTCGACGGGGCGGGACGGGAGGAACCCCGTGGAGCAGGAGGAGCGGGACCGGCGGCGGGAGCAGGGCGGACGGCTGGCGAGCCGGCTGCGCGGTGCCGGCGTCGTGGGCGTCGTGCTGCCGTGGGTCGACACCAGCGGGGTGACCCGGGGAAAGGCGGTCCCGGTCGACCGGCTGCCGGACGCGGCGGCCTGGGGCGTCGGGATGAGCCCGGTGTTCGACGCCTTCCTGTTCGACGACTCCATCATCGCCGGGCGCTTCGCCGGCAGTGCCGTCGGGGACCTCCGGCTGCACCCGGACCTGGACCGGCTGACCGTCCTCGCCGCGCAGCCCGGCTGGGCGTGGGCGCCGGCCGACCGGTACGACCTGGACGGCGAGCCGCACGTGCAGGACTCCCGGCTGCTGCTGCGCCGGACGGTCGACGCGCTGGCGAGCGAGGGGCTCGCCGTGCGGGCCGCCTTCGAGGTGGAGTGGGTACTCGGGCTGGCCGACCTGCCGGCGGGCAGCGAGCCGGGGGCCTTCGTCCCGGCGTTCTCCGGCCCGGCCTACGGGATGGCCCGGCACGTCGAGGTCTCCGACTACGCCCGCGACCTGCTCACCGCCCTCGCCGATCAGGGGATCGCTGTCGAGCAGTTCCACCCCGAGTACGCCGCCGCGCAACTCGAGGTGAGCGTCGCGGCGGAGGACCCGGTCGCGGCCGCCGACACGACCGTCCTTGTCCGGCACACGATCAAGGCGGTGAGCGCCCGCCACCACGTCCGGGCCTCCTTCTCCCCCAAGGTGCTGGCCGGCAGCGTCGGCAACGGCGGCCACGTGCACCTGTCCGTGTGGCGCGACGGCGCGAACCTCATGACCGGCGGCGACCGCGCCTGCGGTCTGACCTCCGGCGGCGAGGCGTTCGTCGCCGGGCTGCTGCAGCACCTGCCCGGTCTGCTGGCGGTCGGCGCCCCGACCATCGCCTCCTACCTGCGGCTGGTCCCCTCGCACTGGGCGGGCGCGTTCGCCGTCTGGGGCCCGGAGAACCGGGAGGCCGCCCTCCGGCTCGTCCCCGGCCCGCGGGGCCACCGGGAGGCCGCGGCGAACGTGGAGGTCAAGTGCATCGACGCGGCGGCCAACCCGTACCTGCTGCTCACCGGGCTGCTGGCCGCCGGCCGTGCCGGGGTGGCGTCCCGGGCGACGCTGCCCGCCCCGGTCGACGTCGACCCGGGCACCCTCTCCGACGAGCAGCGGCGGGCGGCGGGCATCCGCGCGGTCCCGTCGTCCCTGGAGGAGGCGCTGCGCGCCTTCGAGGCGGACGACGTGCTGAGGGCGGCGTTCGGCGAGGAGGTGGCGGCCACGATCGCCGACGTCCGGCGCGGGGAGGTCGCGGCGCTGGCGGGGCGGTCACCGGAGGAGGTGACCGCCGCCCTGCGGTGGGTGCACTGACCGGGAAGAAATCAGTGGAAGTTGGATGTTTACACCGGTGCGCACCCGAGGTAATCTCCAGTTGCCACTAGAGGTTCCACCTCGGGCAGCGAACACGACAGCACCGCACACGGAGGTTGCACACAGATGATGCTGACCGCCTACGACCCGTTCGCCGCCACGTCCGCCGCCTTCCGCGCGCTGGACCAGCTCACCGGCCGCCCGGGCTCCATGACCGCCCGACCGCTGTCGGGGATGCCGATGGACGCCTACCGGGTCGGCGACAACTTCGTCGCCCACTTCGACCTGCCCGGCGTCGACCCCGGCTCGATCGACCTGTCGGTCGAGGGCACCACGCTGACGGTCACGGCCGAGCGCTCGGTCCCGCAGATCGAGAACGCGGAGTGGAGCATCGCCGAGCGGCCCTACGGCAGCTACACCCGGCAACTGGTCCTCGGCCGCAGCCTGGACACCGACCGGCTGGAGGCGCACTACCACGACGGGGTCCTCACCCTGAGCATCCCGGTCGCGGAGAAGGCGCGGGCCCGCAAGATCACGGTGACCCGGGCCGACACGCCGGTCGCCGTCGAGGGCCGGACCATCGAGGGCGAGTCCGCGGGCGCCTCGACGGAGCAACGGTCCGTCGAGAGCTGATCGGCACACCCACCGCAGAGGCCGGGTCCGTACGGACCCGGCCTCTGCGCATCAGTACACCGGAGGCACCGCCGTGGCCGACAGCTCCCGGGACGGCGACGCGCTGCGCCGGCTCGACGACCCGGACTACCCGGCGCTGACGATGAGCCAGGCCGCCGACCTGCTCGGCGTGCAGGCGGCGTTCCTCCGCAGCCTCGACTCCTCCGGGGTCCTCCAGCCGCACCGCTCCCCCGGCGGCCACCGCCGCTACTCCCGGCACCAGCTGACCCTCGCCGCGCGGCTGCGCGGCCTGCTCGACGACGGGCACACCCTGGCCTCGGCGGAGGTCATCCTCTACCTGCAGGACGAGCTGGCCGACGCGCGGGCCGACAGCGAGCGGCTCCAGGAGATCGTCGACCGGCTGCGCGCCAGGCCCCCGGACGGGTGACCCGGGTCTCCTCGACGCTTCTACCCTGGGGGGGTATGGTTCCTGGCACGAGCTCCCGAGCCGCCAGGAGGACCGACGTGGAGAGCGACCCGCACCCGGGCCCGCACGGCTACATCCACCGCAAGGACGACTACCTCAAGCGGCTGCGCCGCATCGAGGGCCAGGCCCGCGGGCTGCAGCGGATGGTCGAGGACGAGAAGTACTGCATCGACATCCTCACCCAGGTCTCCGCGATGACGAAGGCACTGCAGTCGGTGGCGCTCGGCCTGCTCGAGGAGCACATGTCGCACTGCGTCGTCCAGGCGGCCCAGGCCGGTGGCCGGGAGGCCGACGAGAAGGTCCGCGAGGCCTCGGAGGCCATTGCCCGCCTGGTGCGCTCGTGACCACCCACCCCGAGAGGACCCCCCGATGAGCACCGCCACCTACACCGTCGTCGGCATGACCTGCGGGCACTGCGTCACCGCCGTCACCGAGGAGGTGCAGGCGCTGCCCGGCGTCACCTCGGTGGACGTCGACCTGACCACCGGCGGCCTGACCGTCACCAGCACCGAGCCCGTCGACGACGGCGCCGTGCGCGCGGCGGTCGAGGAGGCCGGCTACGAGGTGGCCGGCGGCTGACCGGCGGGCCGGCCGGACCGCGCCTGCCCTCCGCCCGCCGCCGACCCTGGGGAGGACCCCCATGAACACCCCGCTGAAGCTCGGTGTGGTCGCGCTCGGCCTGGGCGCGGTCTTCGCCGCCGCCGTGGGCGTCGGCCTCGTCGTCGGACCGGTCGACGGCCCCGGGTCCCCCGCCGCGGCCACGCCCGCCGCCGCACCCGCGCCCCCGTCCGGCGCCGCCGACGGCGGGCTGGCCGTCACCGGGTCCGGGTACGTCCTGGAACCCCTCGAGGACCGGCTGCCGGCCGGCACGGCGTCCCTGGCCTTCCGTGTGCTGGGGCCCGACGGCGCTCCGGTGGCCGACTACGACGTCGAGCACGTGGAGGACCTGCACCTCGTCGCGGCCCGCCGCGACCTCACCGGCTACCAGCGCCTGCACCCCGAGCTCGGCCCGGACGGGACGTGGCGGGTGCCGCTGGAGCTGACGCCGGGCAGCTGGCGGGTGGTCGCCGACTTCACCCCGAGCGCCCTCGGCCGGAACCTGACCCTGGGCACCGACCTGCAGGTGGCCGGCGGCTACGACCCTCAGCCGCTGCCGGAGCCCGCCGCGGTCGCCGAGGTCGACGGTTACTCGGTCGCCCTGACCGGGGGGCTCGCGGCCGGGCAGGAGTCGGAGCTGACCTTCAGCGTCAGCCGCGACGGCCGGCCGGTCACCGACCTGCAGCCCTACCTCGGCGCCTACGGCATCCTGGTGGCGCTGCGGACGGGCGACCTCGCCTACCTGCACCCGCACCCGGCCGAGCCGCCGGCGGGCACCGCCCCCACCGCCGGACCGCACAAGACCTACGTCGCGCCGGCGGCGTCCCCGGGGACCTACCGGCTGTTCCTGGACTTCCGGCACGACGACGCCGTCCACACCGCCGCCTTCACCGTCCGCGTCGACCCCGGCGGCGTCGGCCCCGACGGCGACGCGACCGCCCCCGACGCGCCGGCCGGCCACGGTCACGGCGACTGAGGAGACCCGTGTGAGCACCACCACCCCGCCCCCGGCCGGCGAGCTCGAGCTCGCGATCGGCGGCATGACGTGCGCCTCGTGCGCCGCCCGGATCGAGAAGAAGCTCAACCGGCTGGAGGGCGTCACCGCGACGGTCAACTACGCCACGGAGAAGGCGCGGGTCAGTTACGCCGGCGCGGTCACCCCCGCGGACCTGATCGCCACGGTCGAGAAGACCGGGTACACCGCGACGCTGCCCCGGCCCCGTCCCGAGGAGCGCCCGGCCGCGGACCCGCTGCGCACCCGCTTGGTGGTCTCCACCGTGCTCACCGTGCCGGTGGTGGCCATGGCGATGGTCCCGGCGCTGCAGGTCGAGTACTGGCAGTGGCTCTCGCTGACGCTGGCCGCCCCGGTGGTCGTGTGGGGCGGGCTGCCGTTCCACCGGGCTGCGTGGACCAACCTGCGGCACGGCGCCGCGACCATGGACACCCTCGTCTCGCTCGGCACCGGAGCGGCGTTCCTCTGGTCGCTGTACGCGCTGTTCCTGGGCACCGCCGGCGAACCCGGGATGCGACACCCCTTCGAGCTCACCATCGCCCGGAGCGACGGGGCCGCGACCATCTACCTGGAGGCCGCCGCCGGGGTGACCACGTTCCTGCTGGCCGGGCGGTTCGCCGAGGCGCGGTCCAAGCGGCGGGCGGGTGCGGCGCTGCGGGCCCTGCTGGAGCTGGGCGCCAAGGAGGTGTCGGTGCTCCGCGGGGGCGCCGAGCGGTGGGTGCCGGTCGAGCAGCTGGCGGTCGGCGACCTCTTCGTCGTCCGGCCCGGGGAGAAGATCGCCGCGGACGGCGAGGTGACCGAGGGCGCCTCGGCGGTCGACGCCTCGATGGTCACCGGGGAGTCGGTGCCGGTGGAGGTCGGACCGGGCGACGCCGTCGTCGGGGCCACCGTGAACGCCGGTGGCCGGCTGGTCGTGCGGGCCACCCGGATCGGCGCGGAGACCCAGCTCGCGCAGATGGCCCGGCTGGTCGAGGAGGCGCAGAACGGCAAGGCCGAGGTGCAGCGGCTGGCCGACCGGGTGTCCGGCGTCTTCGTGCCGGTCGTGCTGGTGCTGGCGGTGGCCACCCTCGGCTTCTGGGTCGGCGCCGGCGCGGGTCTCCCGGCCGCCTTCACCGCGGCCGTGGCCGTGCTGATCATCGCCTGCCCCTGCGCCCTCGGGCTGGCCACGCCGACCGCGCTCATGGTCGGCACCGGCCGCGGCGCCCAGCTCGGCATCCTGATCAGGGGGCCGGAGGTGCTGGAGTCCACCCGCGCCGTCGACACCGTCGTCCTGGACAAGACCGGCACGGTCACCACCGGCCGGATGACCCTGGTCGACGTCGTCCCGGCCGACGGCGAGGACCCCGACCGGGTGCTGCGGCTGGCGGGTGCCGTGGAGCACGGCTCGGAGCACCCGATCGCGCGGGCGGTCGCCGCGGCCGCCGCCGAGCGGGCCGGTCCGCTGCCGTCGGTCGACGGGTTCACCTCGCTCGAGGGGCTCGGCGTGCGCGGCGTCGTCGAGGGCGCCGCGGTGCTGGTCGGCCGGCCGCGCCTGCTGGAGTCCGTCGCCCTGCCGGTCGAGCTGGAGCGGGCCCGGGGAGCGGCCGAGGCCGACGGACGCACCGCCGTGCTCGTCGCGGTGGACGGCGCGGCGCGCGGGCTGCTGGTCGTCGCCGACGTGGTCAAGCCGACCTCGGCCGCCGCGGTTGCCCAGCTGCGCGGGCTCGGCCTGCACCCGGTGCTGCTGACCGGGGACAACGCGGCGGTGGCCCGCTCGGTGGCGGTGGAGGTCGGCATCGACGAGGTGGTCGCCGAGGTGCTGCCGCGGGACAAGGTGGCCGTAGTCCGGCGGCTGCAGGCCGAGGGCCGGGTCGTGGCCATGGTCGGCGACGGCGTGAACGACGCCGCGGCGCTGGCCGCCGCCGACCTCGGGCTGGCCATGGGAACCGGCACGGACGTCGCGATCCAGGCCTCGGACCTCACCCTGGTCCGCGGCGACCTCCGCGCGGCCGCGGACGCCATCCGGCTCGCCCGCAGCACGCTGGCGACCATCAAGGGCAACCTCTTCTGGGCGTTCGCCTACAACGTCGCCGCGCTGCCGCTGGCCGCCGCGGGGCTGCTCAACCCGATGATCGCCGGCGCGGCGATGGCGTTCAGCTCGGTCTTCGTGGTGACCAACAGCCTGCGGCTGCGCCGGTTCGCCCCGCTGCCGGGCAACGCCGACGCCACCACCGCCGTCCCCGCCTGACCGACTCGGACTCTCCGCGCCGCAAGTCCCCGCCGGGAGTCCGCGACCCTTCCGTCGGTTTCCGCGGGGACCGGCGGGGTCAGAGGGCGGGGAGGAGCAGGAGGGCGGTCGGCACCAGGAGGAGCAGGCCGGCCGACAGCAGCGCCGCCGCCCGCGCCCAGCCGGGCAGGGGGGACGGCGGTTCGAGCAGCCGCCGGACCCGCGCGCCGACCGCCCCGCCGGTCACCGCCAGCGCCCCGCTGGGCACCGCTCCCCCGGCGCCGCCGGCCGCGACGACGATCGCCTGGGCCAGCGTCCGCCGCGGCGCCGCCCCGCCGAGGGACCCCAGCGCGACGTCGTCGGCCCGCATCTCCACCAGCGCCCGCACCGCGGCGTGCGCTCGGGCGGCCGCGGGCAGCACCGGCAGCGCCGCCTCCCATGCCACGAACGGCAGCAGGTACAGGTGGTGGTGCTCGCGCAGGTGGGCGCGCTCGTGCGCGACGACGGCGGCCAGCTGGTCGGCGTCGAGCTCGGCGACCATCCCGGAGGAGAGCACCAGCAGCGGCCTGGCGCCGGGGATGCAGAAGGCCACCGGCGCGGGGTGCTCGAGCAGCCGCGCGTCGGGCACCGCGGCCGGGCGGACGACGAGCTCCAGCAGCTCCCGGTGGCGGCGGCGGGTGCGGGCGGTGCGCAGCCACGACAGCAGCAGGACGCCGACCAGCTCCGAGGCGAGCACCGCGGCGAGGGTCAGCGTGACCCAGTGGTCGCCGCGCACCGGGTCCGCCGCCGGGTGCCCGGTGAGCACCGACCAGCCCGCCTCCGGCAGCGAGTGACCCCACGGCGCGAGACCGTGCACGAGCAGCGCGCCGATGATGGACAGGCCACCGGCCAGCCCGATCGCCTGCCAGCAGACCAGCGCGACCAGCGGGTCGCGGCGCGGCCACCCGGCCCGGGCCAGCAGCGCCGGCACGGGCCAGGCCAGCAGCGCGGCCAGCACGGCGAGGGCGGCCGCGGTGGCGGGGAGCATGCTCAGCGCGCGGTGTCGGGACCCGCCCCGGCCAGGAGCTCGCGCAGCAGCCGCGCCTCGTCTGCGTCGACACCCCCGACGAACCGGGCCAGCGCCGCCTGCCGGTCACCGGCCTGCCCGAGCACCTCGTGCATGAGCTCGGCGGCGTGCTCCTCGCGGGTGGCCCGCGCCCGGAAGCGGCGCGGCCGGGCCTCGTCGTGGACGACGAAGCCCTTCTGCTCCAGCCGGCTGAGCACCGTGTGCACGGTCGTCAGCGCCAGGCCCCGGTCGGCCAGCCCGTCGCGCAGCTCGGTGGCCGCAACCGGACCGCCGGCCGACCACAGCCGCTCCATCACCGCCCGCTCCAGCTCGCCCAGCGACGCCACGGGTCCTCCTGTCCTGCGGATCACACGACCGTCTTCTACGTATCGTAGAACTTCGTCTTCTACCCGGCGTAGAAAGAAATCGACCGATCGTACGTCGCCCAGTGAGGAGAGCGGCCGTGGACGTCCTGGACGTGGCGCGCTGGCAGTTCGGGATCACGACCGTCTACCACTTCCTGATGGTCCCGCTGACCATCGGCCTGGGGATCCTGGTCGCGGTCATGCACACGATGTGGGTGCGGACCGACAAGCCCGAGTGGCTGCGGATGACCCGGTTCTGGGGCCGGGTCTACCTGATCAACTTCGTGCTCGGCGTCGCCACCGGGCTGGTGCAGGAGTTCCAGTTCGGCCTGGCGTGGAGCGAGTACAGCCGGTTCGTCGGCGACGTCTTCGGCTCGCTGCTGGCCCTCGAGGCGCTGCTGGCGTTCTTCCTCGAGTCGACCTTCCTCGGCCTGTGGATCTTCGGCTGGGGCCGGATCCCGAAGAAGCTGCACCTGGCCGCGCTCTGGGCCGCCGTCATCGGCTCGGTGGTGAGCGCGTACTTCATCATCGCGGCCAACTCGTGGATGCAGCACCCGGTCGGCGTCGCCGTGAGCGAGGACGGGCGGCCGGTCCAGGTCGACTTCCTCGCCGTCTTCACCAACAACACCGCACTGGCCGCGTTCAGCCACGCGATCGTCGCCGCGCTCATGGTCGCCGGCGCGCTGCTGGTCGGCGTCGGGCTGTGGCACCTGCGCCGCCGGAAGCTGGCGGACCGGCCGACCACCGACGTCGACCACGCCGTGTGGCGCCGGTCGGTGCGGCTCGGCGGCTGGGTGTCGCTGGCCGCCTTCGCCCTCGTCGCCCTCACCGGCGACTGGCAGGGCAAGCTCATGTACCAGCAGCAGCCGCTCAAGATGAGCTCCGCCGAGGCGCTGTGCGAGACCGAGGCGCCGGCCTCCTTCTCGATCTTCGCCTGGGGCAAGCTCGGCTCCAACGAGTGCGACGACGTGCACTCGATCACCGTGCCGTACCTGCTCTCCTACCTGGCCCACGGCGACTTCTCGACCGCCGTTCCCGGCGTGAACGAGCTGCAGGAGCGTTACGGCGAGGTCTACGGCGAGACCTACCCCGACGACCCGTCGCGCTTCGGCGCGCTGGCCGGCGAGGAGATCGACTACACGCCGCTGCTCGGGGTCACCTACTGGAGCTTCCGGCTGATGATCGGCATGGGCGCGGTGTCGGCCGGCGTCGCCGCCTACGCGCTGTGGGCTACGCGCAGGGGACGGGTGCCGACCTGGCGGATCGGCGTGTACGGCGCGCTGCTCGCCGTCGCCGCGCCGTTCGTCGCCAACGCGACCGGCTGGATCTTCACCGAGATGGGCCGCCAGCCGTTCGTCGTCTACCCCAACCCGGACGTGCCCGTCGACGAGCAGGTCTGGTTCTTCACCGCGCAGGCCGTCTCCCCCGGCATCAGCGCCACCGAGGTGTGGACGTCGCTGATCGCGCTGACCGCCGTCTACGGAGCGCTCGCCGTCGTCGAGCTGTGGCTGATCACCCGCTTCGTCCGCCGGGGCGTGACCACGGGGGACGGCGCGCCCACACCCGGACACCCGCCGGACGCCGACCGGCCGGCCGACCGCGACGACGACGTCCTCTCGTTCGCCTACTGAGCTGGAGCTGACCATGGACCTGCAGACCCTCTGGTTCGCCGCCGTCGCGGTGCTCTGGATCGGCTTCCTGCTGCTCGAGGGGTTCGACTTCGGCGTCGCCGCGCTGCTGCCGGTGCTCGGCCGCCGCCCCGCCGACCGCCACCTCCTGCTGCGGACCATCGGCCCGCTGTGGGACGGCAACGAGGTCTGGCTGATCACCGCCGTCGGCGCGGTGTTCGCGGCCTTCCCCGGCTGGTACGCCACCTGGCTGCCGGCGCTGTACCTGCCGTTCGTGCTCGTGCTGTTCGGGTTGATCATCCGGGCGGTCGCCTTCGAGTGGCGGCACTCGCACCACACCGAGGCCTGGGACGCGACGTGGACGCGGGTCATCACCGCCGGCTCGCTCATCGCCGCGGCCGGGATCGGTGCCGCGCTGGGTGCGACCACGCTGGGGCTGCCGATCGACGCCGACGGCTCCCGGGTGGGCGGCGCCCTGGCCGGGCTCGGGTGGCCGGCGCTGCTCGGCGCGGCCGCCGTCCTCGCGTTCTCGGTCGTGCACGGCGCGGTGTTCCTCGCGCTGAAGACCGACGGGCCGGTGCGGGTCGCCGCCCGCGCGTTCGCCCGGCGCTGGGCGCCGGTGGCCGCACTGCCGCTGCTGGCCTGGGCCGGGATCGCGCACCTGCGGTACGGCACCCCGGTCACCGCGGTGCTGTGGGCGGTCGCGGCGCTGGCCGTCGTGGTCGCGTGGGCGCGGCTGCGGGCCGGGCGGGAGGGGCAGGCGTTCGCGGCGTGGGGCGGGATGCTGGTCGCCGCCGCGGCGGCCGTCTTCGGAGCGGCGTATCCCGTCGTCGTCCCCTCGACGATCGATCCGGCGTTCGACGTCACGGTCACCGACGCCTCGGTGAGCGCCTACACGCTGACCGTCATGACGTGGGCGGCCGGGATCGGCCTGCCGGTGGTGCTCGGCTACCAGGCCTGGACCTACTGGGTGTTCCGCAAGCGGCTGACCGCCGAGCCGGTGCACGCATGAGCCGCGGGAGGCCCGCCCCGACCGGCGATTTCCGCGGAAACCGCCGGGGGCGCGGGCCGCTGGCGGCGCTGGCCGGCGTCCCGGGGCTGACCGCCGCGCTGGTCCGGCAGGCCGCCGTCGCGCTGGTGCAGACGGCGGGTCTCGTGCTGCTGGCCGCCGGGCTGGCGCACGCCGTCGCCCGCGCCGCCGGGCACGCCGACGGGCCGGTGGCCGCTCCGCTGCTGGTGGCCGCCGCCGGGGTCGCTCTGCGCGCGGTCACCGCGTGGGCCGGCGAGCTGCTCGCCGACCGCGACGCCTGCCGCGCCGAGGAGGAGCTGCGCGCCGCGCTGGTCGCCCGGCTCGCCGACTCCCCGGCCGCGGTGGCGGCGGCCGGCGGCCCCGGGCCGGCGGCGGTGCTGGCCACGACCCGGCTGGCCGACCTCGGTCCCGGGCTGGCGGCCCAGCTCCCGGCGCTGGCGCAGGCGCTCGTCGTCCCGCCGGCCCTGCTGGTCGTGCTGGCCTGGACCGACCTGCTCTCGGCCGTGCTGGTCGCGGTCACGCTGCCGCTGGTGCCGGTGTTCATGGTGCTGGTCGGCCTCACCACGCGGGACGGCACGACCGCCGCCGCCCGCGCCCTGGACCGCATCGCCGCGCACGTCGCCGAGCTGGTCCGCGGACTCCCGGTGCTGGTCGGGCTGGGCCGGGCCGCCGAGCAGGCCGCCACCCTGGCCGAGCTCGGCGAGGCGTCCCGACGCCGCACGCTGGCGACGCTGCGGCTGGCGTTCCTCTCCGCCCTGGTGCTGGAGCTGATCGCGACCCTCTCGGTCGCGCTGGTCGCGGTGACCGTCGGCCTGCGGCTGGTGCACGGCGACCTCGCGCTGGCCGTCGGGCTGACCGCGCTGCTGCTGGCGCCGGAGGCCTTCGCCCCGCTGCGCGCGCTCGGCGCCGCCCACCACGCCTCGGAGGACGCCGCCCTGGCCGCGGCCGAGGCGCGCACGGTGCTGGCCGCACCGGCACTCCCGCCGGTCATCCCCGAGCCGGCGGACGACGACCCGCGGGGTGCCGACGTCGCCGTCCGCGGGCTGACCGTGCGCCACCCCGGGCGGGCCGTCCCGGCGCTGCCGCCCGTGGACCTGGACGTCCGCCCCGGCGAGCTGGTCGCCGTCGCCGGGGCCAGCGGTTCGGGCAAGTCGACGCTGCTCGCCGTCCTGGCCGGGCTGCTGCCGCCGACGGCCGCGGTGGAGGGGACGGTGACCGGCGTCCCTGCCGGTGCGGTCGCGGTCGTGCCGCAGCACCCGCGCACCACCGGCGAGACGGTCGCCGACGAGCTCCGCCGGCACGCGGCCTCGGAGCCCGGGGTGGACGAGGTCGTGGGTGAGGCGTTCGCCGTCGACGCGCTGGCCCGGGTGGGAGCGGCCGAGCTCGCGGGCCGCAGCTGCGCCACCCTGTCCCCCGGCGAGCTGCAGCGCGTCGCGCTCGCCCGCGCGCTCGTGCGGATCCGCCGCGGAGCCCGCCTGCTGCTGCTGGACGAGCCGACCGCGCACCTGGACGACGCGGCCGCCGCACGGGTCTCCGCCGTGCTGGCCGCCCTGCGCGGCACGGTGACGATCGTCCTGGTCACCCACGACCCCGCCCTGGCCGCCCTCGCCGACCGGACGGTCACCCTCCCGCACGGGACCCTCCGCGCCGAGAGTCCGGACCATGACCGGACTTCCGGCGCGGAAAGTCCGCCCCCCGACCGGACTGACCGCCCTCTCCACGCCGAGAGTCCGGAGCTGCGCCCGCTCGGGTGGCCGCGGAGGGCGCTGGCGCGGGCGGTCGCCGCCGGCACCGCGTCGGCCGGCGCCGGGATCGCCCTGACCGCCGTCTCCGGCTGGCTCATCGTGCGCGCGGCGGAGATGCCCCCGGTGCTCACGCTCCTCGTCGCCATCGTGGGCGTGCGGGCGTTCGGGCTCGGCCGGGCCGGCCTGCGCTGGGTGGAGCGGATGACCGCGCACGACGCGGCGCTCCGCATGGCCGCCGACCTGCGGGTCGGGGTGTGGCGGGCGCTGGCCCGGCAGGGCATCGCCGCAGACCGGACGCCGGGCTCCGCCCTCGCCCGCGTCGTGGGGGACGTCGGCCTCGTGCAGGACCTCTCGGTGCGGGTGGTGCCGCCCGCCCTGGTGGCCGGCGTCGTCACCGCGGCCACGGCCGCCGCGCTGGCGCTGGTGTCGCCGGCCGCCGCGGGTGCGGCCGGGCTGGTGCTGCTGGCCACGGTCGCGACGGTCCTGGCCGTGCACCGGCGGGTGGACGCCGGCGCCGCCCGGGCCGAGGCCGAGCTGCGGATCGCCGCGCTGCGGGACACCACCACCGCGCTGGAGGGCGCGGCGGACCTCCGGGCGCACGGCCTCGCCGCCGCAACGGCGACCGACCTCACCGGCCTCGCGCGGCGCGGGTCGGCCGCGGCGCGGACCGGCGCCCGTGCCGCCGCGCTCGGCGCCGGTGCCGTGCCACTCGGGACCGGGCTGGCCGCGGTGGCAAGTCGGAGG
>NZ_JALPKP010000018.1:0-99881 GCF_051383635.1 Geodermatophilus sp. CPCC 205506
AGGGTCGCCACCACCCGCCGAAGCTCGAAGCAGGCGCGCCGAGGTCATTCAGAAACGATCTTTAAGGCGCTCGCGCCCAAGTGAGCCGCAGACGACGAAGCCGGGGCCACCGCTGTTCGCGGTGGCCCCGGCTTTTCGCCAACTAGGGGGCCGGCATTTCGCCAGCACCCCGGGGTGGAGGTGGCGGGAATCGAACCCGCGTCCTCCGACGTACGTCCAGGGCTTCTCCGAGCGCAGTCTGCCTCGCCTCTGCTCGGCCCCACCGATCATGCAGACAAGTCGGTGTGACGGGCCCAGTCGCTGTTGGGTGTCCTACGCGTACCCGCGACCGGTGCGCGCAGTGAGTCATCTAGCTGATGCCAGGATCCGGGCCGATGACGAACCCGGGCTGACAGAGTCGCCTAGCTGCTGTCAGGCAGCGAGGGCGAGCTCGTGCTGCTTAGGAGCGGCACTTGTTGGTGTGCAACGGATGGTTAACGAGATCATCGTTGCCTTCCTCGGCTCGCTTCCCCTGGCCACACGACCGAAGTCGAGACCATTCACCCCCTGTGTAGTTGTGCAGACAGCCTAACGGCACCGGCAAGCCGGTTGTTCCCCGCCGCGCGCCGTCGTCCCCCACCCCGTTGATCATGGGGTTCTTGCCGGGCGACACCGGCAGCATGAACCCGAACGAGGCGGCGAACGTCGCCGCCAGCGCGGGCACGAACGGGTTGATCCCCGCGGCCATCGCCACCGGGATGATGATCGGCACCACCACCGCGGCCGACCACGTGGAACGCGAGCGCTATCCGGCGACCTCTCCGTCCGGCGGCGGGACCTGCAGCGCGACGAGGAACCGGGACACCATCGCGTAGCCGGCGACCAGCGCCGTCAGCTCGACCACCTGCCGGTCGTCGAGGTGCGCCCGGACGGCGTCGAACACCGCGTCCGGGACGGCGACGTCCCGGGTGGCGGCGTCGGTGAAGGCGAGGACGGCGGCCTGCAGCGGCGTCCACACCCGCTCGCTGCGGGGATCGGGCCGGCGCAGCACGTGCAGCTGCAGCTCGGCGAGCCCCTCGCGGCGGCCGATCGGTTCGTGGGCGGCCCACTCGAAGGCGGCGTCGTTGAGGACGGCGACCCGCAGGACGACCAGCTCGCGCACGTCCCCGGGCAGCGTGGTGCCGGTGCGCAGCGCGCCGAGCATCGCGTTCCACCCCTCGGCCACCGGTGGGCTGTGCAGCAGCAGCCGGTCCAGGGGCGACAGCCGGCCGCCGCGGCGGATCCGCAGCAGATCGGCGGTCGGCCCCTCGTCGGCGGCCTCGGGCAGCCGCGGCGTGCCGGTCACGCGGCGGCGAAGAGGCCGGGCGGGAAGGCGCCGTCGGCCACCAGCCGGCCGGAGAGCTGGCGGCCCAGCTCGATGACCCGCGCGGTCCGCTCGGCGCCGAGGTGCTGCCACGGCGCGGCCGCCAGCTCGTCGGTCCCGGTCTCGACCGCCGCCCGCAGCTCCCGGCCGGCGTCGGTGAGCCCGTCCTCGCCGAGCAGCCCGCGGTCGGCGAGCCCGGCGCGGGCCGCGGCCCACTCCTCGTCGCTCCAGCCGCGGGTCGCCTTGGCCGCCGGCTCGGTGAACCCGCGCCCGGTCACCGTGTGGCTGACCAGCGCCTCGAGGCCGGAGAGCCCGTGCCGGAGCAGGCAGGCGACGTGCCCGTCGCCGCGGTGCTCGCGCAGCAGCGTGGCGCCGTGCCACAGCGACAGCACCGGGTCCTCGGGCCACGGCAGCTCCGCGTGTCCGGCGTAGATGGGCCGGCCCTCGGGGGTCAGGACGCCGCACGCCTCGCGCAGCAGTCCGGCCAGCTCGGCCACCTCCGGCGCGGTTGCCGCCTCGGCCCCGCCGAGCAGCCGGGTGAGCGAGGTCCGCGCGGCCTCGCGACGGGCCTCGACGACCTGCCCGGGGCTCGCGAGGGTCCAGGCCCGCGGGAGGTGCCGGGCCACGATCGCCGGGGAGAAGTTGTAGAAGGTCGCCGTCACCAGGCCCGGGCCGACCGCCCCCATCGGCGCCGCCCGGCCGGCGAAGTAGCACATCCGCCCGGGTCGCAGGCCCACGGCGGTGAGGTGCTCCTCCTGCTCGGGTGCGAAGTAGGCGTGGCTGTGCAGTGGCTCGACGGCGCGGTGCGCGCGGGCGACGTCCCTCGGATCGGCGCTGACCATGCGCCGCACAGTAGCGAGGCCCCGAGGGACCGAAGTGGCCACAATGGCCCTCAGGGGGTTGGCAGCGTGCGGAGCCAGCGGCGCTGCCACGGCGTCTCGACCGCGCGGGGGTGGTACGCCGCGCGCACCCACCCGACGGCGTCCTCGGCCGGCAGCCCGTCGAGCACGGCGAGCGCGGCCAGCGCGGTGCCGGTGCGCCCGACCCCGCCCCGGCAGGTCACCTCGACCCGCTCCCCGCCGCGCGCCCGTCGCAGCGCCTCGCCCAGCGCGTCGAGCGTGTCGGCGCTGTCCAGCGGCACCCAGAAGTCCGGCCACCGCACCCGCCGCGCGGGCCAGGCCGGCAGCGGTCCGGTGCCGAGCACGAGGGCGAAGTCGACCGGCGTCGCGGGAGCGCTCAACCGCCGCCCCCGCACGCGGACGCCCGAGGGCAGGGTCACGCCGCCGTCGGTCACGCCACCGGCGGGAGGGTCAGCGCCCAGGAGGTCCAGGAGCGGTCGGTGCGGAAGCCGACCCGCTCGTAGAGCCCGAACGCGCCGGTGGTGTTCTCCGTGTCGACGTCGAGCGAGGCCCGCGTGCAGCCTGCGGCGGCCGCCGCGCGCAGCGCCGCGGCGATCGTCGCGGTCGCGGTCCCCCGACCGCGGGCGCCGGGCAGGACACCGACCTGGCCCAGCCGGCTCTCCTGCACGCCGGTGGCCCGGGTGTCGGCCTCGTACACGTAGGCCAGCGCGTAGCCGGCGACCGCGCCGTCGACCAGGGCCAGGACGGAGAGGTCCGGCCGGAACGCCTTCTGCCCGGTGAACCAGGCCCGCCAGGCGACCTCGTCGCGCTCGGCCGAGCCGTGGTGCTCGGTGAACGACGCGTTGTGGGCCCGGCGCACCTCGTCGTCGCGGTCCCAGGTGAACGGGACCAGCCGCACGCCCTCGCCGGGCCGCGGTTCGGGCACCTCGGTGAGCGGACGGCGCATGACCGCGTAGTACCGCTCGGGCCGGTAGCCCCGCGCCCGCACGAGTCGCTCGAGCGAGCTCATCGACGGGTGCACGGTGACGTCGAGCTCCGCCGGGGAGGCCGGCTCCAGCCGCGCGTGGTGCTCCGCGCCCCGCTCGGCCTGCCAGTCCAGCAGCCACGCGCCGACCCCCCGCCCCCGCCGGTCCGGGTGCACCCGACCCTCCAGCCAGACCCGGAACGCGTCGCGGGCGCCGCGGCTGGCGATCGCGGTCGCCCAGCCGACCAGCCGGCCGTCCTCGGCGCAGACCGCCCGCCCGTCCCGCGGCAGGTCCACGAGCCCGCCGCTCCACCACTCGACGAGGTCGTCGGCGTCCTCGTGCTCCCCGGTGTCGTCGACCGGCTCCGCGGCGGCGAGCAGCTCGGCCGCCGCCGCGGCGTCGTCGAGGGTCAGGGGGCGGGCGGTCAACCCGTCGGGCAGCAGCGGCACGGGGCGCAGCGTAGGGACGGCGGGGGGTCGCGGGCGACCGGGTTCCGGCGCCGGGGGTTGCGGCCGGGTGCCGCGCGCCGCCAGCATCGCAGGAGCCGGCCGAGAGGAGGGCCCCGTGCCCCGGTTCCTCGTCATCGCCACGTACTCCCAGCAGGGCGCGCGGGCGGTGATGGCCGGCGGCGGAACGGCGCGCCGGAGCGTGTTCGAGCACGCCGTCCTCGACCTGCACGGGCGGCTGGAGACCTTCGACTTCGCCCTCGGCGTCGACGACGTCTACTCGATCGTCGAGCTGCCCGACGCCGCCTCGGCCGCCGCGCTCTCGCTCACCATCAGCGGCGGCGGGGTGGCCTCGGTGCGCACCGTCGTCCTGCTGAGCCCGGCGGAACTGGACCGCGCCGCGACGCTGCACCCGCACTACAACGCGGGGCCGCGGTGAGCCCTCAGGGCAGGTAGAGGCAGAACGGGTGGCCGGCCGGGTCGAGGCACACCCGGACGTGGTCCTGCGGCTGGAACTCCGCGAGCCTGGCCCCCGCGGCGACCGCGTCCCCCACCGCGGCGGCCAGGTCGTCGACGGCGATGTCGAGGTGCAGCTGCATCCGCGGGTCGCCGGCGCCGGCCGGCCAGACCGGCGGGACGTGCGCCTCCTCCCGCTGGAAGGACAGCCCCGGGCCGCCGTCCGCCGGGCGGAGGGTGACCCACTCCGGGTCGTCGT
This sequence comes from Geodermatophilus sp. CPCC 205506, assembly GCF_051383635.1. Taxonomy (NCBI): domain Bacteria; kingdom Bacillati; phylum Actinomycetota; class Actinomycetes; order Geodermatophilales; family Geodermatophilaceae; genus Geodermatophilus; species Geodermatophilus sp. CPCC 205506. The sequence goes on from NZ_JALPKP010000018.1 coordinate 4,329, forward strand.
CGACGATCGCCCAGCCGAGCAGCCGCTGGTAGAAGCGGGCCAGGCCCTGCGGGTCGGGGGTGTCGAGCACCGTGGCGGTGAGCCGGAAGCCGGGCATCAGCCCTCCACCCCGAACAGGCGGGCCCCGTTGCCCCAGAGGACCGCGCGCAGCCACTCCTCCCCCAGCTCCAGCCGGTGCAGCGCCGCGAGCTGGTGGGCGTAGGGGTACGGGATCGACGGGAAGTCGCTGCCGAGCAGCACCTTGTCCCGCAGCGCGGCCAGGCGCGGCCGGTCGGCGGGGTCGAAGGGCATCAGCCGCTCGGTGAAGTCGGTGGCGAACATCGTGGTGTCCAGGTGCACCCGCTCGTACCGCTCGGCGAGGTCGAGGAACTCCCGGTACTCGGGCATGCCGAGGTGGGCGATCACCAGCTGCAGCCGCGGGTACCGCTCGAGCAGCCCCGTCATGGGCTCCGGCCCGGTGTGCGCGCCGGCCAGCGGACCCGAACCGCAGTGGATGACCACCGGCGTGCCGGTCTCCTCGAGCCGGCCCCAGACCGGGTCCAGCAGCGGGTGCCGCGGGTCGAACCCGCCGACCTGCACGTGCACCTTGAAGACCCGGGCGCCGCGGTCCAGCGCCTCGGCCACGTAGTGCGGAGCCTCGGGCTCGGGGAAGAACGTCGCCGACCGCAGCACCCGCGGGTGCGCCGCCGCGAACTCCGCCGACCAGTCGTTGAGCCAGGCGGCCATGCCGGCCTTGTGCGGGTAGGGCAGCGTCGGGAAGGCCCGGACGCCGAGCCGCTCGAGGAGGGCGAGCCGCTCGTCGTCGGGCAGCGGGTACCGGATCGGCCAGGCCGAGCCGTAGTGCGTCTCGGCCGCCTCGAAGTAGGCCCACACCTTGGCCTGCACCCGCTCCGGCAGGAAGTGCACGTGCACGTCGACCAGCCCGGGCAGCCCGAGCTCGCGCCAGTAGCGCGGGACGTCCTCGTCGTCGGACGGCGGCGCGACCGTCATCGGAGCACCCTCGGCTCGACTCCGCCCTCGTTCCGCTCCTCGGTCGCTGGCGCTCCCTGCGATGCTCGCTCGGGCGTCGTCATCGCAGCGTGACGACGACCTTGCCGCGCACGTGCCCCTCGCCGACCAGGGCCTGCGCCTCGGCCACCTGCTCCAGCGGGAACGCCCGGGCGATCGGCACCCGCAGCTGGCCGGCGTCGGCCATGCGGCCCAGCTCCTCCAGGTCGTGGGCGTCGGGCCGGACGAAGACGTATCGGCCGCCCATCCCGTTGACCGCCGGGTCGACGACGCTGACGACGCGGCCCACGTCGCGCACCTGCTTCGGGGTGTCGGCCAGGGTGTCGCCCCCGACGAGGTCGAGGACGGCGTCCACCGGCTCGGACAGCTGCGCGCTGATCGGCCCGGCCGAGTAGTCGAGCACCTCGGCCGCCCCGGCGTCGCGCAGGAAGCCGTGGTTGCGCGGGCTCGCGGTGCCGACCACGTGCGCCCCGAGGGCGACGGCGATCTGCACGGCGTTGAAGCCGACCCCGCCCGCGGCGCGGTGCACCAGCACCCGCTCGCCCTCGTGCACGTCGAGCACCTCGGTGAGCGCCTGGTAGGCGGTCAGCCCGGCCAGCGGCAGCGCCCCGGCCTCGGCGAAGGACAGCGACGCCGGCTTGTGCGCCAGGCAGCGCTGCGGGGCGGGCACGAGCTCGGCCATGGCGCCCCACTGGACGTCGTCCCGCCGGACGTAGCCGAAGACCTCGTCACCGGGGCCGAGGTCCACCACCGCGGGGCCGACGGCCTCCACCACCCCGGACAGCTCCCAGCCCGGCACGATCGGGAAGTGGTGCGGGTAGGCGCCGGCCAGGAGGCCCCGCCGGATCGCCAGGTCGACCGGGTTCACCCCGGCCGCGTGCACCCGCACCAGCACGGTGTCCGGCCCGACCGGCGGCTCGGGCAGGTCGTCCCGCACGGTCAGGACGTCGACGTCACCGAACCGGTCGTAGGCGGCACCCCGCATCAGCGGCGGCCCTTGACGTACCGGCCGAACGCCTTCTGGATCTCGCGGCGGGAGTCCCGCTCGGCCAGGTCCTGCCGCTTGTCGTAGGACTTCTTGCCCTTGGCGAGCGCGAGGGTGGCCTTGACCTTGCCGTCCTTGAAGTACAGGTCGAGCGGGACGAGGGTCAGGCCGCCCTCCTTGGTCTTGCCGATCAGCTTGTCGATCTCGGCGCGGTGCATGAGCACCTTGCGCTTGCGGCGCGGGGCGTGGTTGGTCCACGTGCCCTGGGTGTACTCGGGGATGTGGACGTGCTGCAGCCACACCTCGCCGCCGTCCACCGTGGCGAACCCGTCGACGAGGGAGGCACGGCCGGCACGCAGGCTCTTCACCTCGGTGCCGGTGAGCACGAGGCCCACCTCGTACGTGTCGAGGATCGAGTAGTCGTGCCGCGCCTTCTTGTTCTGGGCGATGAGCTTCCGCCCCTGTTCTCGCGGCATCCCCCCAGGTTACTGGCCTCCCCCACTTGCGCCGAGACCTGCGATCTCGTGGCCATCGCGCGCTGATGGCCACGAGATCGCAGGTCTCGGGGAGGGAGGAGAGGTGCGGCTACAGGCGCACGTACAGGCGCAGCGTCACGTAGGCGGCGATCGCGGCCAGGCCCACACCGGCGGCGGCGATGATCGGGCTGATGAAGGCGATCGCCCCCCAGTCGACCGGCGGGATGATGCCGGCCTTGATCGGCCCGGCCAGCGTCTTGTCGACGAAGAGCACCTTCGTGAGCACCAGGCCGCCGACGGCGAGCAGCGCACCGATCAGCCCGGCCAGCGCGGCCTCGAGGATGAACGGCAGCTGGGTGTACCAGCGGGAGGCGCCGACCAGCCGCATGATGTTGGTCTCGTTGCGCCGGTTGAACGCCGCCAGCTGGATCGTGTTGGAGATCAGCAGCAACGCGGCCAGGGCCTGCACGACGGCGACCGCGATCGTCGCGTTGCGCGCACCGTTGAGCAGGCTGAACAGCCGGTCGAGGAAGTCGCCCTCGTCGCGGACCTGGTCCACGCCGTTCTGCGCGTTCGGGAACTCCGCGGCGATGACCTCGTAGCGCTCCGGGTTGACCAGCTCCACGCGGAAGCTCTCCGGCAGGGCGTCCGGCGGGGTGTTCTGCACGAGCTCCGGCTGCTGGCTGAACTGCTGCTGGAAGCGCTGGTAGGCCTCGTCCTTGGACTCGTAGATGAAGTTGGCCACCTCGTCGGAGGAGGACAGCCGGCTCTCGATGTCGCTGCGCTGCTCGTCGGTGACGTCGTCGGCCAGGAAGATGGAGACCTGCACCTTGTCGTAGTAGATCTCCTTCATGTCGGAGATCATCCCGGCGATGAGCAGGCCGGTGCCCATGAGGCCGAGCGAGATGGCCGTGGTCAGGATCATCGCGACCGTCATGGTGAGGTTGCGACGCAGCCCGGTGGCCACCTCGGAGAGCACGAAGTTGACGCGCATGGATTCCCTGTCTGGATGTCAGCTGGCGGGGGTCAGCGACCCGCGGACGGCGGCCGGACCCGGTGCGGGCCGGCGGGCGGGCTAGCGGCCGACGCCGTACACACCGCGCGACTGGTCGCGGGTGATGACTCCCCCGTTGAGCTCGATGACGCGACGGCGCATGGAGTCGACGATGTGGTAGTCGTGCGTCGCCATGATCACCGTGGTGCCGGTGCGGTTGATCCGCTCCAGCAGGAGCATGATCCCCTCGCTGGTCTCGGGGTCGAGGTTGCCGGTGGGCTCGTCGGCCAGCAGCACCAGCGGCCGGTTGACGAACGCGCGGGCGATGGCGACGCGCTGCTGCTCGCCGCCGGAGAGCTCGCCGGGCAGCCGGTTGGCCTTGCCCTCGAGGCCCACCATCTCCAGCACCTCGGGGACGACGCGCTTGATGGTGCGCTGCGGCTTGTTGATGACCTCCAGCGCGAAGGCCACGTTCTGGGCCACCGTGCGGTTGCGCAGGAGGCGGAAGTCCTGGAAGACGCAGCCCATCGTGCGGCGCAGCTTCGGCACCTGCCACTTGCTCATGCCGTTGAGCGTCTTGCCGTTGACCGTGACGGTGCCCGAGGTGGGGTCGTCCTCCTTCAGCAGCAGCCGCAGGAAGGTCGACTTGCCCGAACCGGACGAGCCGATGAGGAAGACGAACTCCCCCTTGTCGATCTCCGTCGACACGTCATCGAGGGCCGGCCGGCCGCTGGCCGGGTAGAGCTTGGTGACGTGTTGCAATTCGATCACGAGGGGCCACGGTACCTTCCCCGAGGCGCATCATCGGTCGTTCGCCACGAGACGCCCCGGTACCGTTCTCGCGCTGCGTGACGGGTCCCCGGACGTCGCAGGTCCCCGCTCACCCAGCGTGGCGTATTCCCCGACTCGCCGGGAGTCGGGTGTGACGAACGGGACGCCCGGTGCGACGGAGTGCCGCGAACTCCCCGCCAGGGGGGCCTCTCTCAGCCGGCGGCGACGGTCTCCTGCTGACGCCGCCACCGGATGCCCGCCTCGATGAAGGCGTCGATGTCGCCGTCCAGGACGGCGGTCGTGTTCCCGGTCTCCTGCTCGGTCCGCAGGTCCTTGACCATCTGGTACGGGTGCAGCACGTAGGAGCGCATCTGGTTGCCCCAACTGCTGCCGCCCTCGCCCTTCAGCGCGTCCATCTCGGCGCGCTGCTCGGCCTGGCGCACCGCCAGCAGCCGCGCCTGGAGGACGCGGAGCGCCGCCGCGCGGTTCTGGATCTGGCTCTTCTCGTTCTGGCAGGAGACGACGATGCCGGTGGGCAGGTGGGTGATCCGGACGGCGGAGTCGGTGGTGTTGACGCTCTGCCCACCCGGGCCGGACGAGCGGAAGACGTCGATCCGCATCTCGTTCTCCGGGATCTCCACGTGGTCGGTCTGCTCGACGACCGGGAGCACCTCGACCCCGGCGAACGACGTCTGTCGGCGGCCCTGGTTGTCGAACGGCGAGATCCGGACCAGCCGGTGGGTGCCCTGCTCGACCGACAGGGTGCCGTAGGCGTAGGGCTGCTTGACCGCGAAGGTGGCCGACTTGATGCCCGCCTCCTCCGCGTAGCTGACGTCGTACAGCTCGACGGTGTACTTGTGCCGCTCGGCCCAGCGCAGGTACATGCGCATGAGCATCTCGGCGAAGTCCGCGGCGTCGACACCGCCGGCCTCGGAGCGGATGGTCACCAGCGCCTCGCGGGAGTCGTACTCGCCCGACAGCAGCGTGCGGACCTCGAGCTCGTCGATCGCCTTGCGCAGGGTCTCCAGCTCCCGCTCGGTCTCGGCGGTCGTGGCGTCGTCGCCCTCCTCGGCGGCCATCTCGTGCAGCAGCCCGACGTCGTCGAGCCGGCTGCGCAGCTCCTCGACCCGGCGCAGGTCGCCCTGCAGGTAGGAGAGCTTGGAGGTCACCGCCTGCGCGGCCTCGACGTCGTTCCACAGGTCGGGCGCGGCGGCCTGCTGCTCGAGTTCGGCGACCTCCCGGCGCAGCCGGTCGACGTCGAGGACAGCCTCGATCGACGTGAGGGTCGTGTCGAGTTCGTCCAGGACGACGGAGAAGTCAGCGGCCACGTCGACCCAGGGTAGTGCGCTCCGGGCAGGGGTAGGTGTCCCGGCATGGAGGAACCCCGTCGACCCCGGTCGCGGGAGGACTACGAGCGCGGCCTGCCCGACCACCACGACCCGACGGCCGGCATCGGTGGCGCGGCGCCGGCGCAGTCGGCGCTCACCCTGCGGCTGGTCCTGGCCGCCTTCGGGCTCGTCGTCTGCGTCGGCGGCGGGATCCTGTGGCTGGCCGCCGGCCTGCCGGTGTGGGCGGCCGTCGTGCTGTTCGTGCTCGCCGCGGTCGCGCTCGTCGACCTCGGGGTGGTGGCCCGCCGCAAGGCCCGCGGCGAGCCCGGCTGAGTCACGGCGCGGGCGCCGGCCGGTGCTCGGGGTGGTCGGCCAGCCAGCCCGCGACCTCGTCGGCCGGCATCGGCCGGGCGATGTGGAAGCCCTGCGCGAAGGTGCAGCCGAGCTCGGTGGCCAGCGCGAGCTGCTCGGCGGTCTCCACGCCCTCGGCGAGGCTGCGCACCCCGCAGGCCCGGCCGAGCGCGACGACGGCGGCGATCGCCGCGGCCGCCTGGCTGCGGCGCCCCTCCGGGAACGCGACGAGGCTGCGGTCGATCTTCAGGATCCCGGTCGGCAGGGAGACCAGCTGGCCGAGCGAGGAGAAGCCGCTGCCGAAGTCGTCGATGGAGACCTCGACCCCGGAGCGGCGCAGCTGGGCGAACTGGGCGGCGGCGCGCTTGGCGTCCTCGGCGACGGAGGTCTCGGTCAGCTCGATGACCAGCTGCTCGGGCGGCAGTCCCGCCTGGGTCAGCGCGTCGTGCACGTCGCGGACGAGGGTGCCGGTGGAGAAGTGGCTGGCGCTGATGTTCACCGAGGTGATCAGGTGCAGCCCCGCGCGCGCCCAGGCCGCGGTCCGGGCCGTGGCCTCCCGCAGCACCCAGCGGGCGATCGGCGTCATGAGGTCGTGCTGCGCAGCGGTGGGCAGGAACTCGGCCGGGGCCAGCAGCCCGCGCTTGGGGTGCTGCCAGCGGACCAGCGCCTCCACCCCGCTGCACCGCAGCGAGGGCAGCTGCAGGACCGGCTGGTAGTGCAGCACCAGCTGGTCGTCGAGGACGGCCTCGCGCAGCTCCGCGGCGAAGGTGGCCTTGCGCTGGGCCGCGGCGCGGAGGTCGGCGGTGAACAGCCGGACCCGGTTGCGGCCGGCCGCCTTCGCCGCGTACATCGCCAGGTCGGCGTCCCGGACCAGGTCGGTGGAGCGCACCGGCGGCGCCTGCGCGTCCCGGGCGGTGGCGATCCCGATGCTGGCCCCGAGCCGCACCATCCGGCCGCCGAGGTCGAAGGGCCGGTCGATGCTGGCGCGGCAGCGGTCGGCCAGCACCTCCGCGCCGTCGGTGTCGCAGTCCCGGCAGAGGACGACGAACTCGTCGCCGCCCAGCCGGCCGACGGTGTCGCCGCCGCGGGTGGAGCCGGTGAGCCGCCCGGCGATCTGGCGCAGCAGGTCGTCGCCGGCGTCGTGGCCGAGGGAGTCGTTGACGTCCTTGAACCCGTCGACGTCGAGGAAGAGCACCGAGACCGGGCCGCGCTCGGCCCGCTGCAGCTCGGCGTCGATGAGCTCGTGCAGGTGCGCGCGGTTGGGCAGCTCGGTGAGGGTGTCGTGGCGGGCCCGCCAGTCCGAGGCCCGCTCGGCGTGCACCCGCGAGGTGACGTCGGTGTGGGTGACCACCACCTGACCGGCCTGGTCGACGCGGGAGGCCTGCAGGTGGAACCAGCGCGTGCCGCCGGTGTGCTCGAGGGCGTAGTCGGCCTGCACCGAGGAGCACTCGCCGCGGGAGAGCGCCCGCAGCCGCTCGACGAGGGTCATCGTGCTGCCGTCGCTGCTCAGCCGCCGGGCCATCGCGAAGTAGTCGCCGCCGACGCCGACCCGCACGCGGTCGTCGTCGAGCACGGTGGCCGCGGCCTGCCACGCGGTGTTCGCGAGCAGCACCCGGCCCTGGGCGTCGATGAGCAGGGTCGGCGAGGGCAGCGCGTCGAGCACCGCCTCGACGGCGACGGCGGAACCCTCCGCCCCTGCCACGCGGCGGCGGACGTCCAGTGGCAGGTCGACCCGCCCCTGCACTCCGGCCATGCACGCTCCCGCCCTCGTCGGGCCGCCCCCCGTTGGCGGCCCGGTCGTGGACCCCATCGTCCCTGCCCGGTCGCGGCCGGTCCGCGCCGCCCCCCGCCGTCAGCGCTCCGGATCCCTCGTCTCCCCGACGATCCACCTCAGATAGTCGGGGTTGCCGTCCAGCACCGGGAGGGCGATCACGCAGGGCACGTCGTAGGGGTGCAGCTCGGCCGTGCGGGCGACGATCGCCGGCACCAGCGACCGGCGGGTGTGCAGCGCGACCCGCACCTCCGGCACGTCGTGCACCGCGCCCTCCCACCGGTACACCGACCGGACGGCGGCGAGCTGGTGACCGCAGGCGGCCAGCCGCTCCTCCACGAGGGTGCGGGTGTACCCGCCCAGCCACTCGGCGTCGGCGCCGGTGACCACCACCTCGCAGCACTCCTCCACGCGCCCATCCTCTCCCCGCCGGGCAGGGGTGGACCGGGTGCCGCGCTGGGTAGGGAACCGGCATGGGCGACGACGTGACGATCCGGCTCGACAGCGAGGAGTACGTGCTGCGCCGGGAGGGCGGCGACCTGCGGGTGGGCCGCCGGGTGGACGGCGGGGTCACCTGGCTGGACACGGTGGACACCGGGCTGTTCTCGGCCCCGGCGCGGGAGGCGCTCGAGCGCGGGGACACCGCGGACGCGGAGCTGGTCACGGCCCTGCGCGGGGTGGTGCAGGCGGAGTCGCAGCGCGGCGCCTGACCGGCCGGCTCAGGCCGGCAGCTCCACCGGCTCGCCGATCGTCAGCCAGCGGAAGCGGTCCCGGACCTCCGGCGGCTCGGCGGCCAGCTGCCGCTCGGCCGCCGCCCGGTCCTGCCGGAAGTGCGACCAGCCCTCGTAGTGCACCGGGACGGCGGTGCGCGGGCGGAGCACCCGGCACAGCCGGGCGGCTGCGCGGGCGGTCATCGACCACCGCACCGGCCCGGTGACGGGGAAGCGCACCCCGCCGAGGTGCAGGAGGGCGGTGCCGACGGCGAACCGCTCCCCGACCCGGCGGACGCCGTCGAAGAGCACGGTGTCGCCGGAGATCCACAGCACGCCGTCGGCCTGACCGGCCCAGCGCAGCGCGAAGCCGGTGACCTCCCCGCCGATCGGCCGGCTCAGCGGCGGGCCGTGCCGCGCCGGAGTCGCTGTCACCTCGATCGTCGGGCGGCCGGGCGCGCGCAGCTCCGTCGTCCCCCACGGCCGCAGCCCCACCGCCCCGTCGCCCAGCCGGCGGGCGCCGGAGGCGGTGGTCACCACGGTGCCGGCCGCGGGCAGCAGCGCACGGCCGGCGTCGTCGAGGTTGTCGCCGTGGTGGTCGTGGCTGAGCAGGACGGCGTCCACCGGGGGTAGGTCGGCGACGGTGACCGCCGGGCCGCCCACCTTGCGGCTGGAGCTGCCCCAGCCGAAGGTGTACCGCCGGCCCGGCGGGTCGAACGTCGGGTCGGTGAGCAGCCGCCAGCCACCCACCTCGACGAGCACCGTCGGCCCGCCGACGTGGGTGAGCCGGACGGTGTCCGCCGGCCCGGCGGTCACTGGGCGCCCGCGACCTCGGGCCGGCTCCCCCGGGCGTGGCCGACCGCCCAGTCCAGCACGACGTCGGCGATCTCCTCCCAGCCCTCCTGCGCGGGCAGCAGGTGCGCGTAGCCCGGGTAGTCCCGGTGCTCGACGATGCCGGCCTCGTAGTGCTTCACGTTCGACCGCTGCACGCTCGGCGGCATGATGTGGTCCTCGCCGCCGGAGACGAACAGCAGCGGCGGCCGGGCCTCGTTGGCGTAGTCGACCGCGGCGTCCTGCGGGCCGGGCATGACGTTGGCCAGCACCGTGTTCCAGAGGATCCGGCCGGACGCCGGGATGGCGTACCGCTCGTACAGCGCCCGCGACTCCTCCTCGCTGAAGGTGTTCGTGAACGCGTAGTGCCACTGCGGCCAGGTGAGCGGCACGGCGCGGTGCCGGTTGGCCGGGTTCTTGAACGCGACGAACGTCGCCCGCAGCTGCGACAGCGGCAGCACCTTGACGCCCTCGGTCGGCGCGGAGTTGAGGACGACGCCGACCGCTCCCAGCCCGCGGTCGAGCAGGATCTGCACCAGCGTGCCGCCGGCGGAGTGCCCGATGAGGATCGGCGGCCGGTCCAGCTCCCGGACCACCGACTCCAGGTGCGCGATGATCTGCGGCAGGGTGATGTCGGCGATCGGGGTGGGATCGGCGTTGAGGGCCTCCACCTCGACCTCGAAGCCGGGGTAGGCGGGAGCGAGCACCCGGTAGCCGCGGGCCTCGTAGTGGGCCTTCCAGTTCTCCCAGCTGCGCGGGGTCACCCAGAAGCCGTGGACGAGGACGATCGTGTCGGGCGCCCCGGGGGCGGGGGTCGCGGCGCCGCGCTGGCTCGGGATGTCGGTCATCTCGGTCCCCTCAGCCGCGCGCGAGCGGGTCGGCGGTGGACGTGCGCATCGGAACTCCCGTCGGATGGTGTCGGCTCCGTTCTCCGCGGAGCCTGGCAGCGGGGTGCGGTGGGTGCTGGCCCCTCGCTGCACACCTCTGGTCCCTGTCTGCACGCCGCGTCCGGCCCGCGGCCCTTCTGCGCCGGGGCCCCGGGCTGCAAGACTCGGCCCCGCACGTCTCCGGGCACGACGCACGACGAGGTCCGTCGGCTCCGTCCTCGCGCTCCGAGGGGGTCCGCGATGTTGCTCCTGGACACCGCCGCCCTGCCGCCCGAGCACCGGGTGGACGCCTTCCGGGCCGCGTTCGGCCAGGCGTCGGTGCCGTGCCGGATCGAGCACCTGGGCCCGGCCGGGGCGGTCCGCACCCGCATGCACCTGTGGCACTACGGGCGGGCGAACCTGTTCACCACCGACTCCTCGGGCTTCCGGCTGCTCCGCACCCCGCGGCACGTGCGGATGGAGAGCCCCCCGGTCGTGGCGCTGGCCGTGCAGTCCAGCGGGGTGGGCCGGTTCAGCCAGTTCGGCGCCGACCGGCTGGTGCGGCCCGGCGAGCTGATGGTCAACGACCTGGCCGCGCCGTACGCGTTCGCCTGGTCGGGCAGCGGCGGCTCGCGGGCGTTCCAGGTGTCCCACGACCAGCTGGGGCTGCCGGCCGGCGTCGTCCGGGGGGCCGCGCCCCGGCTGGCCGCCAGCCCGCTGCACGACCTGGTCCGCGACCACCTGCTGCGGATGGCCCGCGACGCCGACCGGGTCGCCGGCGACCCCGGCGCCGCCGCCCTGGGCACGGCGACGACCGAGCTGGTGCGGGCGCTGCTGGTGTCGGCGGGGGCGCCGGACGGGTTGGTCGCCACGGTGCGGGCCGAGACGCTGGTGACCCGGGTGCGGGCCTACGTCCGGGCGCACCTGGCCGAGCCGGCGCTCACGCCGGAGCGCGTCGCCGCGGCGCACAACGTCTCGGTCCGGCAGCTGTACAAGGCCCTCGCCCGCGCCGGCGTGAGCCTCGAGCAGGAGCTGATCGGGCAGCGGCTGGAGCTGGCGCGGACCGAGCTGCTCTCACCGGTGGGCCGCCGGCGGCCGATCGCGGCGACGGCGCGGGCCTGCGGGTTCGCCGACCCGAGCCACTTCACCCGGCGGTTCCGCGCGGCCTACGGCGTGACGCCGCGGGAGTGGCAGCAGCAGCCGGGCGGCTGAGCGGCGTCAGGAGCGCGCGCGCCCGGTGGCGGGGGTGCCGGGCCGCTGGCCGAGCAGCAGCAGCTCGGCGTCCGTGGCCTCCAGCGGCCGGGCGAACAGGTAGCCCTGGGCGCGGTCGCAGCGGCCCGCGGCGAGCAGGTCCCGCTGGGCGGCGGTCTCCACGCCCTCGGCGACGACCTCCAGGTCGAGGGCCCGGCCGAGGTCGATGAGCCCGCGCACGATCGCCGGCACCTCGCCGTCGTCGGCGATGGTGGCGACGAAGGACCGGTCGACCTTGAGCACGTCGACGGTGAACTGCCGGAGGTAGCCCAGCGACGAGTAGCCGGTGCCGAAGTCGTCGAGCGCCATCCGGACACCGAGCTCGCGGAGCGCGACGAGGGACTCCGCGGCCCGCTCGGGGTCGTCGACCAGCGCCGTCTCGGTCACCTCGAGCACCAGCGCCTCGGCCGGCAGCCCGCTCGCCGCCAGCGCCGCGCGCACGTGGTCGAGCAGGTCGGCCGACGCCAGCTGCACCGCGGAGACGTTGACCGCCATCGTGGTGTCCGCGGCACCGGCGTGCTCACGGCGCCAGGCGGCCGCCGTCCGGCAGGCCTCGCGCAGCACCCAGGCACCGATGTCCCCGATCAGGCCGAGCTCCTCGGCGACCGGCACGAAGTCGTTGTGCGCGACGGCGCCCAGCGTGGGCGACTCCCAGCGCAGCAGGGCCTCGAAGCCCACCACGCGCTCGTCGGCCAGGTCGACGACGGGCTGGTAGACCAGCCGGAACTGGTCGGCGGCCAGGGCGCCGGTCAGCTCCTGCTCCAGCCGGCGGCGCTCGAGGGCGGCGGCGCGCATCGCCGGGTCGAAGACCACCGAGCGGCCGCGGCCGGCGACCTTGGCCGCGTACATCGCGATGTCGGCGTCCCGCACGAGGGACTCGGCGGTCGCCCCGTCGTGGGCGACGGCGATGCCGACGCTGCCGCTGATCGCCACGCGCTGGCCGGCCAGGTGCATCGGCCGGCCGAGGACGTCGAGGACGCGGGCGGCGGTGGCGCCGACCTCGTCGGTCCCGTCGTCGGCCTGCTCGACCAGGACGGCGAACTCGTCGCCGCCGAGCCGCGCGACCGTGTCGCCGGCGCGCACCGCCGACCGCAGCCGGTCGGCGACCGTGATCAGCAGCGCGTCGCCGGCCTGGTGGCCGAGGCTGTCGTTGACCGCCTTGAACCCGTCGAGGTCGATGAAGACGACCGCACCCGACGGGCCGCCGCGGGCCCGGCGCCGCAGCGCCTGGTCGACGCGGTCGGCGAAGAGGGCGCGGTTGGCCAGCCCGGTGAGGGTGTCGTGGGTGGCCTGGTGGGCCAGCGCCTGCTCGGCGCGCTTGCGGTCGGTGATGTCGGTGAGGTGGGCGACGGTGCCGCCGACGTCGGGGTCGGTGCGCAGGTCGACCAGCCGGACGCCGATCCAGCGCAGCTCGTCGTCACGGACGGCGGTCAGCTCGGCCTCCACGACGGTGCCGCCGGCCTGGTGGCAGCGGGCCAGCACGGCCTGCGCCTGCTCCCGGTCGATGCCGCAGAGGTCGACCAGCTCACGGCTGTTCCTCGGCGCCGTGCCCCCGAGCAGCGCGGCCAGCCAGGCGGGGTCGCTGAGCAGCCGGCCGTCCTCGTCGAGGACGGCGATCGCGTCGGAGGAGTGCCGGGCCAGGGCCGCGCTGTGCCGCTGCTGGGTGCCGACGAGGGCGCGGGCGGCGGCTTCGGCACGCAGCACGCGGGCGGTGCGGAGGAAGACGAGCCCGGCGAGCACGAGGGTCCCGCCGAAGACGGTGAGGGGGGCGCCCGCCGCGCCGGTGACCCCCCGCAGCACCTCGAGCCCGGCGGGGACCAGCAGCGCGCCGAGGCTGACGGCCAGCCGGGCCAGGCCCGGCACCGCCTCGCCGGCGTCGCTGCGCGTCGCGGAGCCGCCGGAGCCGGCGGCCACCGCGAGCAGGACGGCCCCGGCCAGCCAGCCGGTGTCGAACCACACGCTGACCGGATCGGGGTCGGCGAGGAGCAGGAAGCCCAGGTCGGAGGCGAGCCAGCAGCCCGCGCCCACGGCGACGGCGAGGGGTGCGCGCTCGCCGCGGGTCCGGGTGGCCACCAGCCGGAACACCAGCCCGATGACGGCGGCGTCGAGGGCCGGGTAGAGCGCCCAGACCGAGCGGGTGAGGACCGGCAGGGTGGTGTCGGTGACCGTGCCGGCCACCGAGAGTTGCCAGACGAGGATGAGCACCGCGACGAAGACGCCGGCGCCGTCGAGCCAGCCGTCCAGCTGCTGGCCGCGGGTGCGGCCGCGGGTGTCGGCCATGCGCCAGAGCCCCAGGCCGAGGGCGACGTAGCCGCCGATGTAGATGGCGTCGGCGATCGAGACGTCGGGGGCCTGACCGGCCCACGTCTGCAGGAACCAGAACACGTCGCCGACGGCGGTCAGGGTGACGCCGAGGGCGACGAGCACGGCCGGGGCGCGGAGGCCCTGCCGGAACGCCCCCCACCAGGCGCCGGCCGCGGCCGCCCACATCACGGCGAGGTAGACCCGGTCCGCGGTCGGCGTGCCGTGCACGGCGGCGTGGACGGCGAGGGCGGCGGCCACCAGCACCAGCCAGCCCGTGGCGACCGGCCTGAGCCGACTCCACCGCTGGGGCACTCCTGGGTCCACGCGACACCGCCTCTGTCCGGATCTGTCGCGAACGGCATCGACGGCACGGCGGACGCGCTGTACGGCTGCTCACCCCTGCGGGTGAGCCACGGGTTGCGGTTGACTGCGCTCTCCCGTTCCTGTCCGTCCGACCGAGAGGACCGCTCCCGTGGCCGCTCCCCGGCAGACCGTCGAGGCCTTCTCCGGGCACCGCTTCCGCGACGCCTACGACGCACTGGACGCCGACGTCCGGTGGACCTCGGTCGGCGCGGGGGTGCTCACCGGTCGCCAGGCCGTCGTCGACGCGTGCGAGGCCACGCTGGCCGAGCTGGCGACGACGCGGACGGAGTTCCTCCGCTTCGTCGTCGTCGCGGACGGGGACGCCGCCGCGGTCGACGCCGTGGGCCGGTACGTGGACGCCGAGGGCGGGGTGAGCGTGGTGTCCTCCTGCGACGTCTACGAGTTCCGGGACGGCGTCGTCGCGGCCATCACGTCCTACACCGTGGAGCTGGACCCCTCCTCCGTCTGACCGGCCGGCCGCGTCGCCACCACCGCGACGATCGGGGCGCCGGGGGGGATGCGCTCGGGCTCCCCCGGGCGCAGGCCGGCCGCGGTCAGCTGGGTGACCAGCTCGGCGGTGTCCGGCAGCTCCATCGCCCCCTCCTGGGCGCGCAGGAGCAGGTCGAAGTGCCGGCTGATCAGGTGCGGCGTGGCCGCGGTGGTGACCACCACCAGCGCGCCGCCGGGGGCCAGCAGCCGGCCGATGTCGCGGAGGAACGCGACGCGCTCGCCGAGGGGGAGGTAGTAGACGACGTTGGCCAGCAGGGCGAGGTCGACGGGGTCGAGCTGCTGCTCCCGGACGTCGCCGTGCAGGACCGTCGCCCGGCCGGCGAGGCCGCGCCGCTCGAGGGTCTGCCGGGCGATCGCGACGGCCGGCTCGTCGGTGTCGACACCGATGCCCCGGGCGCCCGGAGCGGCGTCGAGCACGGCGGCCAGCTGCAGTCCCGCGCCGCACCCGACGTCGAGGACCCGCTCCGGCCGGAGCTCGGCGACCGTGCGGGTGAGCACCTCCTCGATGAACGGCTCGAGGGCCGCGGAGATGCGCGCGATGACCCCGCCCCGCTCGGTGACGTCGCGACGCGCCGGGCCGCCGGCCAGCTGGGGCCGCAGGTCGCGGTAGAGATCGGTGTGGAAGCCGGCGAACGCCTCGTACGAGGCGCGCACGACGTCGTCGTCGAGGACGACGCGGCCCTGCTTGCCCAGGCGCCAGGTGCCCGCCCGCCCTTCGGCCAGGCCCGCCGCCTCGAGGACGCGGAGGAAGGCGGCCAGCAGGGCGGTGTCGGTGGCGCCGGTCCGGGCGGCGAGGTCCGCGGTCGTCGCCGGCCGCTCGGCGAGGGCGTCGAGGACGCCGGTGTCCAGGGCGGCGCCGACGATCTGCAGCCGGACGGCGGTCTGCCCGTCCCGGGTCGCGCGGAGCCGTGCGGGCAGGTTCCCGGCGCGCACGAGCCGCCACGTGGCGCGGGCGCTGATCATCCTCGGCACGGTCTCCTCCTGGTCTCAGGCCGTGGACACCTCCGGTCGCGCCGGGGGTGGCAGCGGCACCCGCTCCGTCAGGTCCTTGCTGGGCAGTCCCTCGAGCAGTGTCTGCGCCCGCTGGTCGAGCAGCCGGGTGAGCACCTGCTGGGCGAACCCGAACACCAGCGCGTAGGCGAGGATCTGGACCTGGGAGTCGAGCGCGGACAGGCCCGGGACGAAGTCCCCGCGGATGGCCACCAGGCCCAGGAGTGCGGTGAAGGACCCCAGCGGGACCTTCAGCATGGCCAGGGCCACCGGCACGTCGTACGGCGACGTCGTCCCCTTCAGGTTGCGGATCGACATGGCCGCGGCGAGCGCGCCGCCCAGCAGTCCCAGGAGGGCGACGACGAGGACGTCCCCGCCACTGGGGTCGTCGGTCGCCGACCGCGTGGGGCAGTTGACGCCGGCCTGGGTGGTGACCACGGCCCCGGAACTGGTGTCCACCAACTCGCGCGGGAAGCAGAGCGGCAGCACCTCCGGGGCCCTCGAGATGGCCACCATGGCCACGACCATGAGCACCGTGATCGACACCGCCGACATCAGCAGGATGTTGCGGAAGCTGCGCAGTTGGGTGTGCCGGGCGTCGAGGGCCGCGTAGCTGTCCCGCACGACGCTGCGCAGCCGGGGCCGCAGCTTGTCGGCGGACTGGTACTTCCGGAACTCCTCGACCGTGCGCTGCCGCGGGTCCTCCCGGTTCAGGGCGGCGTTGGCCCGGGCGACGGCGGGGCGGATCTCCGCGTGCAGTTCGTCCTCGCCGGCCAGGTCCAGCAGCAGCACCTCAGCGGCGTGCATGTGCCGGTAGGCGGTCTCCACCAGCGTCCCGCGCCACCAGTTCGCCAGCCGTCGCGGCAGCGGGTCGATGCGGAACGCGGCGTTCCAGGCCTTGTCGAGGTGCATGCGCACGCCCGCGAGCAGCTCTCGCTGGGCCGGGGTCAGGTCCCGGGTCCCGTGGACGTTCACCCGGATCCGGAGCGCCTCGACGTCGACTGCCACCTGCGGGACCCACACGCGCCGGACCTTCTTCTGGCGCACCTCGAAGCCTGGCATGGGTCCCCTCCCGCCGGTTCCGGCGTCGCAGGCTAGGGACCGCGCCGTCACCAGCCCGTCACTGTCCCGCAGTGGTCCCCGCCGCTGGTGGCGCGCCGTAAAGTGGAGGGGTGGCCGGACCTCTCGCGACTCCGGAGACCACCGTCGAGGAGCGGAGCGACCTCGACCGCCCGTGGGTGACCATCGTCTGGAACGACCCGGTCAACCTCATGACGTACGTGACCTTCGTGCTGCAGGAGCTGTTCGGCTACGACGAGCCGACGGCGACGACGCTGATGCTGCAGGTGCACCACGAGGGCAAGGCGATCGTCAGCTCCGGTCCGCGGGAGCGCATGGAGCACGACACGAGCCGGCTGCACGCCTACGGGCTGTGGGCCAGCTTCCAGCGCGACTCGTGAGACCGTTCAAGCGCAAGGGCGCGGACGTGGTGGCGCGGCTGGAGTCGGCCGAGGCCCGGATCGTCGCCCTCCTGCTCGACCAGCTCGAGCAGTTGCTGGCCGCCGACGCCGACGACGTCCGGGGCGACCCCGTCGTCACCCGGCTGCTGCCCGACGGCCACCGCGGCGACCCGGAGCTGGCGGCGGACTTCCGGGAGATGACCGAGTCGGCGCTGCGGTCGGGCAAGGCCGACGACCTCGCCATCGTGCGGGCCACCCTGCCGCCCGACGGCGGACAGGTGCGGCTGGACCCCGACCAGGCCGGCGCCTGGCTGCGCACCAGCAACGACCTGCGGCTGGCCCTCGGCACCAGGCTGGACATCACCGAGGACACCGAGCCGCCCGAGGACCTCGCCTCCGAGGAGGGCCAGCAGCTCGCCGTCTACTACTGGCTCACCGGCCTGCAGGGCTCGCTGGTCGACGCCCTCGCCGCCGGCCGCCCCCGCCACTGACGCTCGTCCCGCACGACCGGGTCCGCCCCGCGAGCACCGGCCGCGGTGCGCCGGTGTGCGGCGGCGGCCGTGACGCCGGGGGTTCCCTGCGATGCCGAACGGCCATTGCCGTCCTGCTCACGAGGCGCGACGCTGGGAAGCCGGGGGTCGACCGCGCACCGTGACGTGGGGGTGGGTGTGGCGATGCACGTGGTCTCGGTCGACCAGCCGCCAGCGGTGGTGCACCGATCGCCGTCCGGGCGCAGCCGGGTGCCCGGCCACGGGGTGCGGGTTCCGCGGGCACGTGTGACCGGGAGCGTGCCGACGGTCGGCAGGCGGGACGCGGTGACAGCACTGCACCGCAGCCTCGGCAATGCCGCTGTCGCCCGGGACCGCGCGGTCCGACGACGCGAGGACACGCCTCCCGGGCAGTGCCCGTGCCACGTCGACGCCGGTGCCCGGCCGACAGCGGGACCGCCGGCGCAGGCGACGTCGGGAACGGTCCAGCGCGACGTCGGCGGGGCGCCGACCACGCCGGGAGGAGTCGCCGGGGCGCCGACGCAACTCCCTCTCGACCTGGCGCAGCTCAAGGCGCAGGTCGACTCCCTGATCGCGGAACTGGGACCGGCCGCGCAGACCGTTCACCCGGTGACCGTGAGCGGCGGCGGGGCCCCCGCCTCGGTGCGAGCGCCGCTCCAGCGCACGGGTGCGGTGACGGTGCAGCGAGACGGCTCGGGGACCTCCGCCTTCCACCCGGAGGGTGGCCTCGTCGCCTCCGTCCAGCTCTGCTACGACTTCATGACGGGCAACGTCGACCTCACCGGATGGGCCTGGGCCGGCGCGGGCTACAAGACCCCGTACGGCTGGTACGGCGGCTACACCTTCGCCGAACTG
Source organism: Geodermatophilus sp. CPCC 205506 (assembly GCF_051383635.1). Lineage (NCBI taxonomy): Bacteria > Bacillati > Actinomycetota > Actinomycetes > Geodermatophilales > Geodermatophilaceae > Geodermatophilus > Geodermatophilus sp. CPCC 205506. The sequence continues at coordinate 22,662 of NZ_JALPKP010000018.1, forward strand.
AGGCTCAACGTCGGCAACGTGGGCGCCCTGCTCACCCCGGGTCGGTGCGCGAGCCCGCAGGAGCCCCATGGGCGGGTGTCGGCCGATGTCGGCGGCGGGGTCGCGCTGTTCCCCGTCGTCATCGTCCCCGGCGAGCGGGTCCGTTTCGCCAAGGGCGGGTTGGAGATCGGACTGCTGTTCACACCGCACCCGGCCGAGGGCTACGCAGACCTCGAGATCATCGGGCTCATCGACGTCAAGAAGTACCTGGGACCCTTCGGTGTCGCAGCCGCGGCCGCCGAGGAGGCGGCGAAGAAGCTCGGCGAGAAGTTCGGCCAGCGCGTGGAGTGCGGCGCCGGTTTCGACCTGAGCCTGTCGACGCGCCTCTGCCGGGCCGCCGATCCGCGAGCCGGCATCCTGGGGTACACCGCGAACACCCTGAAGCTGTGCGGTGGCGGTTACATCGGCTGCAACATCAACCTCTCACGCAGCCGCCCGAGCCTTCCCGGCGGCGGCCACTGAGCGAGCTCCCGCGGGAGGAGCACCGGGAGGGCACGACCCGGACGCGTCACGGGGAGCACAGGCGGACCGATGCCGTACCCAACGACTCGCCCTCATCGGCATCAGGGCTGCTGCGCACGACATCGACGACCAGCGGCGACCAGTCGCACTGCTCGGCATCCACCGGATCGGACCTGTACTGCACGACCCCGAGACCGTCGGCCTGGTCGATGCCCAACACCGCACCGGACGCCTGCAGTTCGACGATCTCCCCTGGCCGGAATCCAGAGCCGTGAAAGGTCCAACTCCCTCCGATCGGTACCGCGTCGGGGGAGATCGACCAGTGCGGCCCGGACGGAGGTGGGAGAGGCTGCGGAGCTGGATCATCCGCGCCGGCCTCCGCCGGCATCGGGAAGGCATCCGGGAGTGTCGACGTCGGTGGCGGTTGAGCAGTTGCGCTGGGATCGGCGTCACCTCCGGTCGACCCCAGGACGACGGCCGCTGCGGCGACGCCGGCGACGACGACCCCGCCGTACAGGAGGCCGCGCGACCGCGACGCCTGCGGCGCAGCAGTGTTCAGGCCGCTGCGCATCCAGTCGCCTTGACCCGACCCCTCCCCCTCGTCGAGTCCGCCCGCGCTCGTCACACCCGTCACCCCCCGGCCACGATCATGATGAGCACGAGCAGAGCCACCTGCGCCATCAGCATGATCACGCTGACGCGATACGCATCCATCCGCCGCTTGAGCAGTCCGTCGTTCGACCCCACTGCCGCGATCATGGCCGTCGTAGCGGCCCGCAGAACGCCACCGAGATCGGTTCCGACGCTGCCGAGCAGCTTGTCCGGACTCGGTCCGAACTTCCAGCCCGGCGCCGGCCACAGAACGACCATCACCCCGGCTCCCACGAGGACCACCAGCACCAGCAGAGTCCAGCCGGCCCACAGGGGGAAGACGCGCCCGCGGTCAGGATCGGTGTTGAGCAGGCCGACAGCGGCCGCGAAGGACGTTCCCACGGCAGCCGCTGCGAGGAGAGCAGTGGCTCTGTTCCGGAGATTTGCCAGGGTCGCGTCCTGTTCACGTAGCGCAGCACGCGCCTCGCCATAGGCGAGTTGGGCCACCTCATCGGTCACGACGCATCCCGTTCCCCTCCGCAGTCGACAGGCCTGCTCCGCTGCGCGCCCGTCAGCGGTGCCGGCTGCGATCACGCGTGCCGGCGTCGTCGCCGCGCCGCCCGGCTCCCCGGGTCAGCCCTCGACCCGGCCGCAGGCGATGCGCCCGCCGGCGTCGCCGGTGCCCCGCGTCGTCTGGTCGGCTCCGGCAGGGGCGTAGCGCTCCGGGATGTTCGCGAAGTTGTCCGGGCCCGCGTGCACCATGACGGCGCTGCCATCGTCGTCGGTGAGCTCGGCCAGGGTGAACGCGTCGGTGACGGCCGTGAGGTCACCGGTCCCCGACTGCCCGATGAACAGGCTGGGGAGGTCCCCGGCGTGCTGCCCGTGGTCGGCGTCCGCGGCGCCGAGGTGTCCCCCTGCCGAGAGGAAGTCCCCCGTCATCGTCGGGTCGGTCGGGCTGACGCTGCCGGGTTCGCACACCCCGATGGCGTGCACGTGGAAACCGTGGAAACCCGGCGGGAGTGCGGTCGCCTCGACCGACACCCGCGTGCCCGAGCCGGCCTCCGACAGGGTCACCGTCCCGACCTCCGCGCCCGCGGCGTCCAGCAGGACGGCGGTCAGGTCGCCCGCGCCGGCCGCGGCCGACCCGGACCCGGCCGCGGCGGCGTCCTGGCCGCGGGCGTCGGCCGGCGCCTCCTCGAAGCGCCCACAGCCGGTGACGGCGAGCAGGACCGCGCACGACGACAGGAACGGGATTGCAGACGATCGCCTCACCGGGACCTCCTGAGGATCAGCCCGGCGTCGGCCCGGCTGCGGTCGGAGCTGGATCCGCGGGATCCTGCACCGGACGGCCGGCGTGTCGCCAGGGCGCGGCGCGGGAACCGGAGGAACACCGCGATCCGCAGGCCCGCCCGCCCCCACCGGGTCTCGGTGAGGGTCAGCGGCGGGAGCAGGCCCATCTGGACCAGGACGCCGGCCACGTCGATGTAGAAGTTGTCCTCGGCGAGCCGCCCGTTCCGCATCCGGACGAAGCTGACCGCCTGGATCCGCAGGCGCCGACCGGTCGCCGGGACGCCGAACAGCGTCCCCAGGTGGGTGCCGGTCAGCGTGTACTCCTCCGCGACGCCGTCCCCGTGCGGCAGCCGCGTGGTGAGGTCCAGCCGCAGGTCGGGCACGGCGTCGAAGAGGGCCCGGAGGACCGCCCCCACCTCGGCCTTCCCGCGGTGGGTGCGGCCCATCGCCATGTCGTGCCAGGTGATCTCGTCGTCGTAGTGCGACAGGATCCCGGCGACGTCGTGGCGGTTCCAGTACGGGACCACCGCCGCCATGGTGTCGAGGTTGCGCTGCTCGGTCGTCGACATCGTCAGTGGTTCCACCGCGGGTGCCCTCCGCCGTCGGCGAGCACCATGCCCGCGGTGTTGTAGCCCGACAGCACGACCCAGGGCAGGCCGGCGTTCGGCGTCGTCCACTGCCCGGCCAGGTACAGCCCCGGCAGCGGGGAGCGTTGCTGCGGACGGGAGCGGCTGAGCATCTGCGGCACCAGTCCCCACCCGGCGAACGCGCCCTGGTTGTTGTGGGTGCGCCGCACCATGTCCAGCGGCGTGTAGACCCGCTGCGCCACGATGTGCCGGCGCAGGTCCGGGATGAGCGCCTCGGTCCGGCGGATGAAGACGTCGGCGATGGCGTCCTTGTCGCGGTCCCAGTCGATGCCGACGCTGTCGAGGCGGGTCGGGCACTCCAGCTTGATCGAGTGCATCCCGGGCGGGGCGAGCTCCGGCTGGTGGAGGGTGGCGACGTACAGGTAGTAGGCCGCCTCCTCGACGTTGCCCAGCGGGAAGTTCGCCATCCCCTTGTCGATGTCGCGGTGCGGGTAGATGAAGTTCAGCCGCTTGATCTCGTCGCCGTACCGGGCCAGGTCCAGGTCGATCCCGAGCTGCACCTGGAAGAAGGCCGGCGTGGTGGGGTGGGTCTGCACCGCCGTCCGCAGCTTGCGGGGGACGACGTCGGCGGGCAGCTGCTCGGTGTAGAGCCGGCGGGCGTCGGACGCGCAGACCACCGAACCCGCGGTGAACTCCCGGCCGTCGACGGTCCGCACCCCGTGCACCCGGCCACCGGTGACCAGCATGCGGTCGACCTCCGCGCCGGTGGCCACCGTGCCGCCCGCCTCGATGAACATCTCGCGCAGCACCTCGGCGAGCCGGCCGAAGCCGCCCCGCGGCATCCACATGAGCCGGAGCGCGTGGACGAGGAAGACCGACGCGATGACCGCCGACAGCTCCGAGGGGGCCGTGCCGATCCCGACGCACAGCATGGACAGGTAGGCCTTGAGGTCGGGGTCGCGCAGGTGCTCGTCGAGCAACTGCTGCAGGGTCCGGTTCTGGTACTTCAGCAGGGTGTGACCGGGCATGTTCAGCCGGCCGGCCACGGGCGCGACGGCGTCCCCGAGCCACGGTCGCTGGAACTGCTCGAGCAGCCGGTCGAGCGGGCGTCGCTCCCCCGGTACGTCGGCGATCCGGAAGCTCGGGACGACGAGGTCGAGCTCGGCGACCATGCGCTCCATGTCGAGCAGCACCCGGGTGATCCCGGCGCGCTCGGCCGGGAACCGCTTGGTCAGCAGCTCGGCGGTCATGGTGAGGTCGGCCGGGATCTCCATCCGACCGTCGGGGAAGACGCCCTGGAAGCTCTGCAGGTCCGGGACCATGTCGATCCGCTGGTCGATGCCGAGCCGTTCGAACACCTGGCGGGCCGGCATCCCCAGCCGGAAGGCCAGCACGATGTGCCCGCCGTGGTCCCAGTAGAAGCCCTGCTCACCGTCGCCGTGGGCGTACCCGCCGACGAACGGGTTCTTCTCGAGCAGGAGCGTCCGGGCTCCCTGCTGGGCCAGGGTGAGGGCACAGGTGAGACCAGCGGCACCGGCGCCGGTGACGATGGCGTCGTACCGGTCCGCGGGCGAACCGGTCCGGTCGGCGGCGCGGCCACGGGGAGCGGCGTCAGGTCGAGGCACGGGCTTCTCCTTCTCTCTCTCGAGTGGGATCGCGAGGGGGTGGGGCGTGTCGGGGCAGGGGGTCCTACAGGTGGGCCGGCGCGAGGGCGGTGCGCAGCCCGTCCAGGAGGCGGGCCCGCGCCGGCTCGACGCTCTCGACCGGCATCCGGAGCCGGGCACCGATCTCCGCGTCGCTCAGCGGCGGGGAGGCGACGAGCAGCTCGACCAGCCGCTGGTGCGGCTCGGGCAGTTCCTGGACGGCCCGGCGGACCAGGTCCACCCGCTCCTGGCGGAGGACGTGCGCCTCGGGATCGGTGTCCCGCTCGGAGGTGCCGCCGTCGGGCTGCTCCCACGGGCGTTCCCGGCCCGCCCTGCGCACCGTCTCCCGGCAGGTCCGGCGCGCGGTCGCCCGCAACCAGCCGGCCAGCCGCTCGGGTCGCCGCAGAGCGCCGGGGTCCTCCAGCAGGCGCAACCAGGTGGTCTGGACGGCGTCCGCGGCCTGCGCGTCGGTCAGCCGGAACTCACCGACGACCGACCGCAGCAACCCGCCGTACCGCTCGACGACGGCGTCCCAGGCCCGCTGGTCACCCTGCGCGGCTCGCCGGACCAGGTGTCTGGTGGCGTCCCGCGCCGCCTGGTCGGGGCGCCCCGTCGCGGTCCCCCGTGTCGTCCGGTGTCCTCCCGGGTTCGGCGGCCCGGACGCCGGCCGCGGCTGCCGGGGGCGCGACGCCGGCTCCGGGGTCCGGCCGGCGCCCTCCGGCACCCTCGACACGGACGTCACCTGTCCCCCGGGGCGGGTGGACTCCGGCTGGCTGCTGACCATCTCGTGCCTCGTCTCGTGGGGGCCGCTGGTGCGGCGGTGGCCGTTCGGATGGGGAAGAGCCTGCTGCGGGCGGGCGCCCGGGACGATCGAGCAGGCCCTACGAGGAGCCCTCGCCAACCCCCCGCCGGGAGGTGGGGTGCACCCCCGCCCCCGGCACGTGGGGCGCTCGCGTCCGGGAGCGGAGCCGGGGGCGCGCGTCAGGGAGCCGCCGGCGCCCAGCGGTGCTGGCCGTCCCGCACCCCGACGGGGACGCCGCCCGGGCGGCGGTGCGGCTGCCGGCCCCGCCCGGCGGCCCGCCGGGCCGGCACCCGGCGGCGGCCGGGCATCCACCAGTTCCAGGCGCCCATGAGGCGCATCGAGGCGGGCACGACCACGAGGCGGATGACCGTGGCGTCGAGGGCGATGGCGACCGCCATGCCGAACCCGAGCTGCTTCATGGGCAGGATCCCCGCGAAGGAGAAGGCCCCGAAGACCACGACCATCAGCAGGGCCGCCCCGGAGATCAGCGGTGCGGTGCTGGCCAGGCCGCGCGCGACGCTGCCGGTGTCGTCGCCGGTCTGCTGGTGGTACTCGCGGACCCGGTTGAGGAGGAACACCTCGTAGTCGGTGCTGAGGCTGAACAGGAGGGTCAGCAGCAGCACCGGGATGAAGTTCTGGATGTACCCCGTGCGCTCGAAGCCGAGCAGGTCGGCGCCGTAGCCGTGCTGGAAGACCAGGACCAGCACCCCGTACGTGGCCGCCACCGACAGCAGGTTGATGAGGATCGCCTTGAGCGGCAGGAACACCGACCGGAAGCTCACCAGCAGGAACAGGTAGATGACGCCCAGCATCGCCAGGACGACCTTCGGCATCGTCCGGGTGATGGCGTCGTTGCTGTCCACGCCCTGCGCCGTCTCGCCGCCGACGGCGACCGAGAGACCGGCAGCGTCGAGGTCCGCCGCCTCGGCCCGGACGGCCGCCAGGAGGTCCTGCGTGCTCGTCGCGGACGCCGGGGCATCGGCGACGACGCTGAGCAGCAGCCGCCGGCCGTCGTCGGAGAGGTGGTGGTCGACCGTCTGGCGGACGTCGGGGGGCAGGGCCTCCCGCGCGGGCCCCACCGCGGCCGCCAGCGGGTCGGCGGCGTTCACCGCGGCCAGCGCGTCCAGGGCGGAGTCCACCCGGACCACCGACGGCAGGGCCTTCAGCCGGTCCCGCAGCCCGAGGACGGCGGCGCCGTCGTCGGAGCCCAGGGGTTCAGGCGAGCTCACCAGCACCTGCAGCGGCGCGGTGGAGCCGGGCCCGAACTGCTCCTCCACGAGGGCGAAGCCGGCGCGCACCGGCTCGTCGGCGGGGATGATCCGCGAGTCGGGGGTGAAGGTCTGCAGGCCCAGCGACGGCGCCGCCAGCAGCAGCAGGCCGCCGACGCTCACGGCGAGGAACAGCACGGGGCGGCGCATGACGCGGCCGGCGAAGGCGGCCCAGCGTGCGGCGGCCGGCCGGCGGTGCGTCCCCCGGCGGACGAAGACGACGCCGCGCTCGATGCGCCGGCCCAGCAGCTGCAGGACCACCGGCAGCAGGACCACGCTGGTGAGCACGGAGAAGGCGACGACGACGACCGCGCCCAGGGCGATCGAGCCGATCACGCCGAGCGGGACCAGGAACAGCGTGCACATCGCGGCGATCACGGTGACGCCGGAGAAGAGCACGGTCTCCCCGGAGGTCCGCAGCGTGGCAGCGACGGCGCTCTCGACGTCCCTGCCCGCTGCGAGCTCCTCCTTGAACCGGGCGATGACGAACAGCGAGTAGTCGACCCCGACGCCCAGGCCGAGCATGGTCGCGGTGTTCTGCACGAACAGCGACAGCTCGTACTGGCCGGCGAGCACGGTCAGCACGGCGAGGGTGAGCACGATGGAGGTCACCCCGACGACCAGCGCGACCAGCGCCGCGACGACGCCGCCGAAGAGCACCAGCAGCACGAGCAGGATGAGGGGCAGGGTGATCAGCTCGGCCCGGGCGAGCCCCTTCTCGCTGAGCTCGTTCACCTCGCCCCAGAAGGACGCCGCACCGACGAGGGACACCTGCAGCCCCCGGTCGGCGAACTGCTCGCGCAGCCCGGCCTGGACCTCGGGCAGCTCCTGCCGGGCGTATCCCTCCCGGATGCCGAGCCCGACGACGTCGATCGCGGTGCGCAGGTCCGAGCCGAGGAAGGGCGCGCGGGCCTCCGGCCCCAACGTCGACCAGCCGTAGCTGCTCTGCACGTCGAGCGTCTCGTCCGCGGCCACGGCGGCCATCACCTCGCGGACCCGCCCCTCGAACGGCTCCTCCTCCGCCGTGTGCGACGTGTCCCGGACGACGACGGTCAGGGTGCTCGCCGCGCGGCCGACGAAGCCCGTGCGCAGGGCCTCCTCCACGGCCGCGGACTGCGAGCCCTCGACCTCCCACCCACCGCCGCTGAGCCGGCCCGGCAGCCCCATGGCGACGACGCCCGCGCAGGCCACGGCGACGATCCAGACGACGGCGATCGGCCAGCGCCACCGCCGGGTGGCGGCGGCGAAGCGCTCGATCACCTCCTCCGCTCCGACCCGTGCTCCAGGACGGCGAGGTCCCGCAGGGCGAGGGCGAGCACCCACGGCTTGCGCAGCCGGGTGACCAGGTGGGTCACGGGCGGCCGCACGGCACGGTGGGCGTCGACGACCGTGTGGCGGCGGACCGGCCGGCCGTCGAGCACGTCGATCACCATCCGGGCGGTGAGGGCGCCGAACAGCATCGAGGTGTAGACCAGCTGGGACACGCTCTCCTCGCCGGTCGCCACCGAGCGGCGGGCGCTCTCCAGCATCTCGACCGGCACGACGCGCAGGGGGACGACCCGTCGCAGGAGGCTCCACGTCCGCCCCTCCTCGACCTGGGCGCGGGTGATGGCGCCGTCGAAGGCGACCCCGGGCCGCCGGTAGTCGTAGAAGCGCACGTACTGGGTCCCGGCCATGTCGTAGCCGGAGATGACCGGCCGGCCCTGGCGGGCGGCCGCCTCGTGCAGCGCGAACTTGGCCCGCCACCCGGCCGGCTCGGTCACGTCGACACCGTCGATCACCAGGTCGCAGGAGCCGACCATCGCCGAGACGGTGCCGGGCTGGATGCCGTCGGTGTCGACCCAGGTGCGGGCCCGCGGGTTGATCTCCGCCACCCGGCGGGCGCAGACCTCCGCCTTGTTCCGGCCGATGTCCTCCTGCCCCGCGCTCTGCCGGTTGAGGTTGTTCAGCTCGTAGGTGCCGTTGTCGGCGAGGACGAAGTCCTCGACGCCCAGCCGGGTCAGCGGCTCGACGACGGCGCCGCCGGTCGACCCGCAGCCGGCGACCAGCACCGTCGCGGCCCGCAGCCGCTGCTGCGACTCCGGGGGGACGAAGCCCCGGTTGCGGCTGGTGAACTCGTCGTAGACGTCGATCGGGAGCGGAGTCATCGCAGGTGCCCTTCCGGGTGCTGGTGAGGAGGTCATCGGACGGCGGTGAACGGGAGGGTCGTGGTCACCCTGCGGACGGTGGTGTCCGCGCGGGCCCGGGCCGGCCGGTCGCCGGTCTCGCCCGGAACGGGGTACGGGGGCGCGTCGAGCAGCCGTTCGTGCTCGTCGAGCCAGGCCCGCAGGTCCTCGCGGCACCGGCGCTCGGACTCGTCGACGCGGTCCAGCTCGGCGCGCAGCCGGCGGCCGCGGGCGACCAGGTCGTCGACGTCCGACCGGGGCGCCCGGTGTGCGGCGGCGACGATCTGCGCCGCCTCGTCGCGGGCGTCGGCGAGGATCGTGTCCGCCTCGGCCCGTGACCGGGCCACGATCGCGGCGGCGTCGGTGGTGGCGTCGGCCAGGACCTGCTCGGCCATCCGCTCGGCGTGCAGGAGGGTGCGCAGCGCGGCGGACGGGGTGCCGTGCTCCTCGGCGGGGGCCGGGGCACGGAGTCCGGCGGCGTCCGCGCCCGGGCCGGCCGGCGCCTCGCCGGACGGGACCCGGACGCCGGACGGCCGGCTCAGTTCCTCCTCGATCCAGTCGAGGAAGGCGTCGACCTCTCCGATGTCGTAGCCGCGGAAGGTGACCCGGAACTCCTGGGCCCTGATGTCGGCGGGGTCGATCGGCACGGTGGTCGCTCCTCTCGGGGTTGTCGGTGCGGGCGCCGGGCCGGGGCGGCGCCCGGGGGGTCAGGCGACCACGCGCTCCGTCGTCCCCTGCAGGGCGCCGGAGAGTGCGCCGGCGGCCTCGAAGAGGTCCTCGGCGGCGAGCGCGGTCTCGAGCAGCTCGATGCGCTCGAGCAGCTCCCCGCGGTCGGGGACGCCCGCGACGAAGGGCTTGACCTCGCCGCGGTTGGTGTAGGCCAGGTGCAGCAGGTCGCCGTCCGGCAGCCAGGGCTGCGTGTCCTCGATCAGCTGCACGTCCAGGCCGGCGAGCAGCAGGTGCCGCAGCGCGACGTCCTCCTCGACGTCGCCGACCAGGACGCGGACGACCGGCTCGACGGCGACGAGCGTCCGCCCCGCGCCGAGCAGCAGCTCGAGCGTCACGCGCAGCCGCTGAGCGCGGTCGGTGAGGGTCCGGGCGTGCACGAACCGCTTGAGCTCCCGCACCTGGTCGGTGCGCACCCCCGGCGGGGCGGGGACGCGGGTGAAGACGTTGATCCCGTGCGCCTCCTCGACCGGGAAGCGCGCCCGGTCGGGCGCGAGCAGGTCGCGCGGGTCGCCGTCCGCGGACGTCGTGATGCTGAGGTAGCCGAGGATCCGGCCGGTCCGGCCACTGAGCGTCAGCACGTGCACGTCGTCGGGGTGCAGGGACTGCGGTGGTTCGCAGAACCCGGCACTGCGGTGCAGCGTCTCCTCGCACGCCCAGCCGAGCTGGAGGTACTGGGCCAGCCGGAAACCCTGCAGGCCGAGGACGTAGCGGTGCGGGAGCTGCTCGGTTGTCGCGGCGACGGTCACCAGGCCGTCGCCGCGCACGGCGAGGTGCGGGAGCTCGCCCTGCGGGAGGTGCTCGAGCAATCGGCGGTAGCTCATCCGCTCGTGCATGGCCACGATGTCGGCGGCGTACCGGCGGGTGGTGCTGCTGGTCGGGTCGGTGCACATGTCAGCTGTCCTTCCGCGGTCGGCTCGGCACGGTCAGAACTCGTCCTCGGCGTACAGGGACTCGGTGATCGCGAGGGCCAGCACCTCGGGCGTGCCCTCGTAGATGCGGGCGCCGAGCGCCTCCCGGAGGTACTTCTCCATGCCGAAGTCCCGGACGTAGCCGCGGGCGCCCATGAGGGACATGGCCTCCTCGGCCACCTCGACGGCGATCCGGTCGGCGAACAGCTTCGCCACGGCCGGCTCGTAGGTGGGGGCCGGGATCTCGGTGTCGGCCAGGTGGGCCGCCCGCAGGTAGAGCAGCCGGGCGGCGTCGACCTTCATCGACATCTCGGCGAGCTTGCGGGCCGTGAACTGGTGCCGGTACAGGGGGACGCCGCCCTGGATCCGCTCGCCGCACCACTGCCGGGCGAGGTCCAGTGCCCCGCGGGCGACGCCGGTGGAGATGGCGGCCACCGCGGCGCGGGCCATGTTCATCTGCTGGACGTTGATGAACACGCCGCCGCCCTCGCCGCCGATCATGTTCTCGGCGGGCACCCGGACGTCGGTGAAGGACATCTCGGTGCCCAGGCAGGCGCGGTAGCCCATCTTGTCCGCGACCTCCCCGAGGGCGATCCCCGGCTGGTCGAGCGGAACGACGAAGCAGGTGAGGGCGCTGGCCCCGGGGAAGCCCTCGATGTTGGCGAAGACCGTGGCGTAGGTGGCGACCTTGCCGTTGGTGATGAACTTCTTGGCGCCGTTGAGGACGTAGTGGTCGCCGTCGCGGCGGGCCTGCATGACGTCGACGGCGAACTGGGCGTTCTCGGGGATGAGCAGGTCGCAACCGGCCATCTCCTCGGTGATCGCGTTGCAGGCCAGGACCGGCTCGTCCCCGGAGAACAGCGGCAGGAACCGGGCCTGGAGCGCGGGGTCGCCGGACAGCAGCAGCGGTGCCTGCCCGAGCATCGTCGCGCCGAAGATCAGCGCGAACCCGGCGTCGACGGCGGCCAGCTCCTCGAGCGCGACGGCGACGCCGAGCTCCCCGTAGCCGAGGCCGCCGTGCTGCCGGGAGATGACCAGCCGGGTGAGGCCGAGCTGGTGCCCCTCGGTCACCAGCTGCCAGTCGAAGTCGGCGGCGTCGGACTGGTCGAGGCGCCCCACCTCGGGGCGGAGCCGCTCCTGGGCGAACTCCCGCACGCGGTCGCGCAACGCCTCCACGGCGGGGGGCAGGGACGTGAAGGTCGGGCCGGTGGTCTCGGGGAGGGACAGGTCGAGCATGGCGGGAGTGCTCCTTCGGGCAGGGCGAACGGGAGGGAGTCGTCGGGCGGCGCGCGGGAGCCGGTCCGGGGAGCCGCTCAGGCGGCGGAGGAGACGCCGGCGGCCGCGGCGAGGGCCGGGTAGCGGTCGAACGCCGGACGCAGCAGCGGCACGAACTCGATGACCTTGGACACGCTGCCCTTGATCCGGATCTTCCCGGTGGCGACCGCGATGGGCATGAGCAGGCGGCCGGCCCAGAGCGCGTCGGCGGTGTCGCAGGACATCTTGATCATCAACGACGTCGGCGCGGGCGGTGCGTCGACCCGCACGCCGTCGGCGTCGACCAGCAGCTCGAACTCCGGCTTGGTGTGGACGAACCGCACCGACAGGGCCTGGTCGCGCACCAGCCGGGCGAAGTCGTCGTCCTCCAGCATGATCTCGAACAACTGCGAGAAGACGGTGACGGCCTGGGCCTTGGACGTGTATGCGGGCATGGCGGGACCTCGTGTTCCAGGGGGTGGGGTGGGGTCCGGGCGGAGGAGCCCGGCGTTCGGGGCCGGCGGTTCTGCCCGCCGGGGTCGGGGCACGGGTGGCCGGCGCGGGCGGACCGCGGGATGGCGCGCGGCCGGGCCGGGCCGCGGGTGCCGGCCTCACGCGGCGACCTCGGGACGGGTCCGCTCGGGGTGGCCGTCGTGGCGCAGCAGGTGGACGACCGAGGTGAGGAACAGCGGCGACCGGATGATCCCGAGGTGGCCGACGCCCGGGACCAGGACGTTGGTCGCGCGCAGGGCGCGCTCGTCGAGCCGCGAGGAGCGCGGCCGCACGACCAGGTCGCGGTCGGAGTAGTAGGAGACCCACCGGACGCTGCTGGCCCGCGCGCCCCGGCGCAGGTCCTCGAGGATCCCGGACCCGGGCGTCAGCGCGGCGGCCACGGTGCCCCGGCCGAGCCGGGCGGCGAGCGTCCCGCGGTGCGGCGCGGCGACGGTGACGGCGGTCCGGACGTGCGGCTCCAGGCCCAGTTCCTGGACGGCGTAGCGGACGACGACCCCGCCCAGGCTGTACCCGATGAGGTGCACCTGGTCGGTGCCGGCGCGCTCCATGGCGCCGTGGCAGTCGCCGACGAGGGCCCGCGCGACGTCGGTCACGCACCGGGCGAAGGGGCTGTAGGTCGTGGCGTGCGAGACCGGGAAGCCTGCGGCGCTCAACCAGCGCTCGAGCAGGGACCACGTCGAGGCGTTGCCGCCGAAGCCGTGCACGAGCACGACGGGCGTCCGGGAACCGGCGGCGGGAGCGTGCGGGGCGGGGGTCGGCTGCCGGGCTGCGGCGCCGTTCCGGGTGGGGCGGGAGTTGACCAGGGTCAGCAGGCCGGTGACCGCCGTCTCGTGGACCGTCTGTGCGACGTCCAGGGCTCGCGTCGGCAGCGGGAGAACGATGCGCACGGGGTCCTCCTCGGTGGTCGACGGGCTGGTGGCGGGAATCGGGGTGGGGCCGGGGCTGACCGGCGGCCTGCGCTGCGCGGCGGTGGCCGGCGCGCGGGAGCCGTCCTCGCCGCTCAGGCGACGGCGGTCAGGGCGGGAACGGAACCGCGGGCGACGGCCGGGACGACGGTCAGGCGGGGGGCCACGGTCACGCGGGGGGCGAGGTCGCGGGCGGCGGTGTTCCGGGCGGCGGCGTCGCGGGCGGCGATCTGGCGGGCGAGGTGCCAGGCCTTGCAGTCGTCGCAGTAGGCCAGCCACTTGCGCTCGGAGTGACGCAGGCACGGAATGGGAGCGGACATTTCTCTCTCCTCTTCAAGAGGTCCGGGAAATCAATTCCCGTGTTTTCTTCCTGAGAGAAGAATGGCGTCCGGGCGGTCTCGGGAACATCGAGCGGACCCCCCGGAATGCCGTCCGGAGCCCCCGTTTCCGAGGTGGGGTCCACACCCCCGCCGACGCCGGGAGCGCCCCACGTCCCCGGCTGTCGACGGCACGGGCCCGGCCCGTCGGACGCGGGAGTCCGACGGGCCGGGCGAGGTGTGCAGCGGGAGCCGCCGTGCGGGCGGACGGCTCAGGGGTCGGCCTCAGCCGCCCCGGGGTGGCCTCGGGCGGAGGGGGGCGGCCTCAGGCGACCGGGGTGAGCCGGCGCCCCGGCGGCGTCTCGGCCGGCGGGTGCAGGAGACGGCGGGCCCGGTCGCGCAGCTCGGCCACCGAGCCCAGGTCCGCGTCGACGTCGGCGAGTTCCTCCGCGCTGTGCGAGGCCGCCTTGGCGGCCGAGCCGGCCGCGTCCAGTCGGTCGGTCAGCTCGCGGCTCCGCTGGTTGACGGCGACCGACGTGCTGGTGCGCAGGTCGTTCTGCAGGACCCGGATGCCGTCGCGGACCTGCTTGCCGAGGGCCAGCTGGTAGTCGTCGACGAACGCGCGCACCATGGCCCGGGCGTCGCTGCGGCGCCGCTCCAGCTGGCGCCGGCGGTCCCCGGTGAGCGCGGCACCCCCGGTGGCCAGGGCACCGAGGACGGCGCACAGGGCGATGACCCACATCGGCAGGTGCAGCCCCAGGAACCGGGAGAGCACGAAGGCCATCATGATCCCGGCGTATCCGGGCATCACGACCATGAGCAGCCGGGTGGACATCGGCTGGGCACCCCCGACGGGTGGCGTGTGCGGGTCCAGGCCGGCGACGAGTTCCGCGGCCGGGAGCACCGGGAGGGCCGGCGTCGGGTGCGGGGCCAGCCCGAGCTCCCCGGCGACCCGGGCCGCGATCGTGCGGGCACCCGCGTGCAGCCGGTGGTGGATGCGCTCGGCCTCGAAGGTCAGGCGCTCGCGCAGCCAGCCCTCGAGCTGCTCGCGGTGCCGGCCGGGGTCCCCCGCCTCGATGCTCGAGTCGGCGTCCGCCTGCACGGCGCGGGTCGCGCTGCGGGCCTCGAACTCCAGGTCGGAGCTCAGCGCGGCGAAGCCCTCCCCCAGGACCGCGGGCCACACCTGGGCCGGCGTCTCGAAGGCCTCCCAGCGCGCGCGGGCATCGCCGTACTCCGCGCGCGCCCGGGCGGGCAGTGCCGGGTCCAGCAGCTCCGCGCGCCGCGCGCGGAGGTCGTGCTCGAGCGCGTCGCACGCGTGCAGGGCGACGGCTGCGGCGTCCCGGACGGCGCCGAAGGAGAACCGCCCCGGCCCCGCCGTCCCCAGGGACCGTCGCGCGACGGTCAGCCGCTGGACCAGGTCCCGGCGGCCGTGCACGGTGGCGCCCTTGGTGCACAGGTCCAGGAGCTCCCGGACGTCGACCTCGGGCATCCCGTTCTCCGTGCGGTCCGGCCGCGTGGGGGTCATCTCGCGCCTCGTCCTCGTCGTCTCCGGTGAGCACCGTTGCGGCGTCATCACGAAGCGTCGTCCGGAGCGCCCGTCCGTGGCGACCGGGGAGCCCCTACGACCGGTCGGGACCGTCCCCCGCGCCCGGGTGGGGACAACCCCCGGTCCCCTGGTCTCCCGAGGCCGCCGACGCGGACAGCAGCCGCTCGCAGGTGCGCACCAGGAACTCGGCCAGGCGGCGGGACGCCGCCGTCGACGTCGGGTGGGCGGCGGCGCGCTGCCAGCGGGCCAGGTCCGCCGCCGCGGCGTCGGCGAGCTCGGCCGGGAGCGCGTCCGGGCCGCGGCCCAGGCGGGCCCACGCGGGCACGCCGTCCACCCCGAGCAGTCGTTCCGCGGCGCGGCGCTGGTCGTCGGGGACGCGGATCTCCCCCGAGCACAGGGCGTCCAGGAGGTCGAGCTCGACCAGCTCGTGCGCGCCGGAGCGGATCGCCTCCAGCTGGTAGACCAGCGGCCCGGACGGCGCACCGTGCAGGACGGTCTCCAGAGCCGACAGCACGGTCCGCGCCTTCAGCACCGCGGCGCGGGCGACGAGCCGGCTGTCGACCACCTCCCGCACCCGCGACAGCGCGTCGTCGTCCAGGAGGACCCCGGCCGGCCCGCCGGGCCCGACCGTAACCACCGTCTGGCAGGAGCGGGCCGCGGCCGGAGGAGGTCCGTCCCCGAGGTGCACGCCGATGGTCTGTGCGGGGCGGGCGGTCGCGGGCAGCCAGGCCGGGCGGTCGTCGTCCTCCGGCCCGGCGTCGCCGAGGACGAGGACGTGGGCGTCGGCCGCGGTGTCGGGCGGACCGCCGGGAACCCCCGCGGGCGAGTACCGGACACCGGGTGGCGCGGTGGCGGCGAGCGCCTCGGCCAGCGCCGCCGCCGGCGCACCGGTCGGGCCGGTCACGACGATCCGGAGCGGTTCGCTCAAAGCTCGTTCGAGGAACTCCAGCTGCCTGGCCACGCCGGTGCCGGAGTGGATCTCCCGGGCGGTCCGCACGGCGGTCCGCACGTCGCCGAGCAGCCTGGGGACCGCCGGTTCCTCCCTCGGCGGGGGGCCCGCAGGGGGTTCGGGCAGCGACACGGAGCCCTCGACGGTGGTGCCGGCGCCGGGCGCGGACCGGACGTCGACCTGCCCGCCGACGGCGGCGACGCGGGCCGCCAGGTTCCGCATGCCGCGCCCCTGGGACGGCGCGCCGGCGGAGGGGTCCCAGCCCGGGCCGTCGTCCCGCACCGCGAAGTGCAGCCGGTCCCCCTCGACCCACAGCCGCACCGACACGGCGGCACCCGGGGCGTGCTTGCGGGCGTTGTTCACCGCCTCCAGGCAGCAGAAGTAGACGGCGGCGTCGACCTCCGGGGGGAACCGCAGGCCCCGCGGGGCGTCGAGGGCGACGGGTGGGTCGTCGTGGCCGAGGTCCTCCTCGAGGGCGGCGACCAGACCGGCCTCGGCGAGGACCGGTGACGTGACGCCGGTGCTGGTCCGGGTCAGCAGCTCCTCGACCGTCGCGATCCGTGCGGTGATCTGGTCCAGACCGGTGCGCGCCTGCTCGAGCCGGCCGGTGGCGAGCTCGTGCTCCACCAACCCCAGCCCGAGGCTCAGGGACACCAGGTGGTGCTGGGCGCCGTCGTGCAGGTCGCGCTCGATCCGGCGGCGCTCACCGTCGGACTCGGCGACGGCGCGGCGGCGGGCGGCCGCGATGTCGGTGGCGTGCGCCAGGGCCGCCCGCAGCTGCCGTTCCAGCTCGATGCCGGCCCGCGTGGCCTGCAGCGCCACCCCGAGGCTGCTCGCGACCGCCTCGAGCAGCTGCCGGCGCTCGGCGTTGGTCCCGGCGACGGTCACGCGGTCGACGGCGAGGGTGCCGACGTCCTCCGTGCCGTGCCGGACGAGGACCTCCCACCGCGTCTCGCCGGGTTCGACACCGGGGCGGGTCCAGGTGTGCACCCGGTCGCGAAGCCCGGGCCGCCGGACCGTCAGCGAGCACACATCCGCGCCCAGCCCCAGCCCCACCGCCTCGACGACGCGGGCCAGGTCGGGGACGTCGCGGGTCGGCCGGGGCAGCGCGGCCAGCTGGGCGAGCACCTGGTAGCCGGCCGGGCGGTCGTCGTCGGTCCGGCTGCCGGTCACCCGCCGGGCCCCCTCGTACGCGGGCAGGGCGATCACCGCGGCCACCGCGGTGGCCGTCGCCGCCGTTCCCGCGGGCCCGGCGACACGGCCCGCCACGAGCTCCACCAGCAGGTAGGCGCCGCCGATCGCGACCGTGACCAGCGCCCAGGAGAGCAGACCGGCCAGGAGCGCAGGCGTCTCCGGGCGACCCCGGTTCACCGGACCGCGACCTCCGTCCCGGCGGTGGCCACCACGACCGGCTCCACCCGGTCGGGCAGCCAGGCGCGGACGACCAGGGGCACCGCGGCGTCCGGGTCGCCACCGGGCGGAGGACCGGTCCCGACGTCCATCCCCCCGCCCAGCGCCGCGAGCCGGTCGGCGTCGTCGGCCAGCAGGGCGCCCAGCCGCTCGGGGGGCACGGGCGGGGCAGGGTCCTCGACGTGCACGACGATCCGGCCGTCGGCGTGCTCCAGCCGCACCAGCACCGCGCCGTCGCCGGGCCGGCCGGCCAGTGCCCGGACCGCCGAGGCGGCGACGTAGTAGATGCCCGACTCCAGCTCCCACGGCAGCCGCTCCCCCAGGCCGCCGCTGAGCCGGACCGGCCGGGGCAGGTCGGAGATCACCTCGTCGAGCGCCGCGGTGGGTCCGTGGTCGCGCAGGACGGCCGGGTAGACGCCCCGGGCGACGGCCCGGAACCGTTCGAGCAGGTCGTCGAGCTGGACCCGCGCCCGGGCCAGGGCCTCCGTCACCGGCGCGGGGTCGGGTTCGGGGTCGGCGAGTCCGGCGGCGGCGAGACCGACCTCGGCCCGCAGCGCGTCCAGCCGGTCGCCCGTCGCGTAGGCGAGCTCGGCGACCAGCCGCCGCCGCTCGGAGTCACGGGCGGAGGCGAGCCGGCGCCGCGACGCCTGCAGCTCCTCGGCCAGGTCGGCCGCCCGCCGCACCCGCTCGGCGAGCTCGGCGTTGAGCGCGACCACCCGCAGCAGCAACCCCGCCCCGTTGGCCACGTCCTGCATGAGCTGGCGGTCCTCGGCGGTGACCGCACCCGGTTTGTGGATCGCCACCACCGCGCGCAACGCCGTCCCGTCGAGGACCGGGACGACGTGGTCGGTGTCCGGGCGGGCGAGCAGCGTGGCGAGATCGGGCACGGTCACCTCCCCGGCGTCCGGCTCCGGCGGGTGCCGCGCGACCTCCACCAGGCGCTCCCCGATCGCCAGCCACACCGTCGCCTGCGCGGCCCCGGTGCCGTCGGCCACCACCTGGGCCAGGCCCGGCAGCGCCCGCTCCAGGGAGCCCGACTGCATCCGCCGGGCCGCCTCGGCCAGGGCGGGGAACCGGTCCGACGCCTCGGAACCGGCCCGCGACCCGCGGCCACGGGGCAGGAACAGGTGCAGGCCGAGGGCCGCGAGCGCGGCGCCGGCGACCGGCAGCAGCACGGCCGGCACCGCGGACCCGACCACCCGGCCGAGGCCCTGGACGACGGCGACCAGCACCGCGGCCACCCCGACTGCGACCAGCAGTCCACGCACGGCACCGGCCACGGTCGCCCGGGCCATCCCCACCACCGACCCCTCGGCATGCGGAACCGGCAGGTCCCGTGCCGCCACGCTAGGGGGACCGCCCGCCCCGGCCAACCCGCGCGTTACCGCTCGCCGCGCTGGGAGCGCAGGTAGGTGAGGACGGCCAGGACCCGGCGGTGGTGCTCGCTGCCGTCGTCCTGCAGGCCGAACTTGCTGAAGATGTTGGCGATGTGCTTCTCGACGGCCTTGGGGGTGACGAACAACTGCGCGGCGATGCCGTTGTTGGACCGGCCCTCGGCCATCAGCCGCAGCACGTCGAGCTCCCGGGGTGACAGGGCGTCGACGACCTCCTTGCGGTCCCCGCGCGGGCGCTCGACCAGCCGCTTGGCCAGCACCGGCTCGATCACGATCTCGCCGTCGGCGATCCGGTCGAGGGTGTCGGTGAGGACGTCGACGCTGCCCACCTTCTCCTTCAGCCGGTAGCCGACCGCCTCGGTGCCGATCTCGAGGATGCGCATCAGGTAGTGGGTCTCGGCGTAGTGGGACAGGAACAGCAGCCCCATGCCGGGGTGCGCGGCCCGCAGCCGTTCCGCGGTGACCAGACCGCCGTCCGGTTCCGGCGGCATGCGGATGTCCAGTATCGCCACGTCCGCCTCCTGCTCGGCCAGCAGGTCGACCAGCGCGTCACCGTCGGCGGTGCAGCCGACGACCTCGTGGCCGGCGGCCTCCAACAGCATGAGCAGGCCCTCGCGGAACAGGGCGCCGTCCTCGGCCAGGGCTACGCGCACGGGATCCTCACCTCGATCCTCCCCTTCTCCTCCGGGCCGGACGGCGTGACCTGCCCGTCGAGCCCGCACACGTGGTCGAGGACCCCCACGGCCAGCCGCAGCGGCACCCCGGACAGCACCAGGACGAGGACGTCGCCCTCGCGCCCGCCGGCCACCTCGATCGGTGCCCCTCCCGCGCGGACGGCGGCGAGGCAGTCGGTGACCGCGAAGTAGGCCGCCCCCTCGGCAGCGGGGCCGCAGCGCGCCGGGCTCACGTCGATGCGCACGGGCACCTCGGCGCGGTCGGCGAACTCGCGCAGCGCCGGCCCGAGCCCCGCCTCGTCGAGCAGCGGCGGGTAGATGGCCCGCGCGATCTCCCGCAGCTCCTGCAGCGCCGTGTGCAACTGGTCCTGCAGGCCCTCGATGGAGGCGTGCAGGTCGGGCAACGCCTCGGGCACCTTGTTCCGGACCACGCCGAGCTGCGGGACGAGAGCGGAGATCCGCAGCGAGGCGCCGTCGTGCAGCTGCCGCTGCAGGCGCAGCCGGCGCTGCCACCGCTCCCGCTCGGCGCGGGACGGCAGCGGCAGCAGGGAGCCCGGCACCGGATGGGAGGGATCGGCGTCCGGCTGCCCGGCCGCGCCCGGAGCGTCGCCCGCGGAGGCGGCAGGCGTCGACGTCATCCCTGGATCGTCGTGGCCCCCGCCCCCGGGCGGTAGGGGTGCTCTCCCTACCCACTGGTGGGGTTGTCACCCCGCCCGGTGTTCGCCGCACGGGGCCGGGACACAGGTCGTTGCCAGGCCGCTGCGGGCAGTGTTTGGTGTCGGCGACACGGGCTCATTCCGTATGCCGCTCGCCCGGGAGACGCTGTGGAGTACTACCTCGGAGTCGATCTCGGCACCACGTTCGTGGCGGCCGCGGTCAGCCATGACAGCAACACGGAGATGTTCGCCCTCGGGGACCGCTCGACGGTGATCCCCGCCGCGGTCTTCGCCCGGGACGACGGCGCGCTCGTCACCGGCGACGCCGCCGCCCGCCGGGTCGTGAGCAACCCCGACCGCGTCGCGACGGAGATCAAACGCCGGCTGGGCGACCCGACGCCGGTCCTGCTGGGCGGCTCGTCGTACGCCGTCACCGACCTGCTCGGCGCGCTCCTGCAGGACGTGCTCACCCGGGTCGGCGCGGAACGCGGCGAGCCCGGGATCGTGGTGCTGACCCACCCGGCGAACTGGGGCCCCTTCCGGCGGGAGCTGTTCGAGGAGGTGCCGCGGTTCGCCGGGCTGTCGTCGGCGCTGACCGTCACCGAGCCCGAGGCGGCGGCCGCCTACTACGCGGCGACCCGCCAGCTCGAGGAGGGCGAGGTCATCGCCGTGTACGACCTCGGCGGCGGCACCTTCGACGCGACGGTCCTCCAGCGCGTCGCCGACGGCATCGAGATCCTCGGCTCGCCGGACGGCATCGAACGGCTGGGCGGGACCGACTTCGACGAGGCCATCCTGTCCTTCGTCAACCACAAGTCGGGCGGGGCGCTCAACGAGCTCGACCTCGGCGACCCGAAGACCGTCGTCGCGCTCTCCCGGCTGCGGCAGGACTGCGTCCTGGCCAAGGAGGCGCTCTCCCTCGACACCGAGGTGACCATCCCGGTCTTCCTGCCCACCCGGCACCTGGACGTCCCGCTCACCCGGGCCGAGTTCGAGGACATGATCCGCGCGCCGGTCGAGTCGACGATCGGCACCCTGAGCCGGGCGCTGCGGACGGCGGAGGTGCCCCCGGACCGGCTGTCGGCCGTCCTGCTCGTGGGCGGTTCCTCCCGGATCCCGCTCATCGGCCGGATGATCGCCGACGAGCTCGGCCGGCCCACCGTCGTCGACACCCACCCCAAACACGCCGTCGCCCTCGGCGCCGCCACCCTGGCCCAGGCCCACAGCCGGCTCGGCCGGGCGCAGAGCCCGAGCACGTCGTCGGCCGACCGGCGCACTGCCGCCGGTGGCGCCGCCGCTGCCGCGGCCGCCGCGGCCACCGTCGCCCAGCCCGCCGCTCGGGCGGGCACGTCGGTGGCCGAACCCCGGACGGAGGCGGCCGTCGCGACCGCTCCGGAGCGACCGGCCGGCGTCGGCGCCATCCCCGTCCAGCAGGGGGCCGGTAACGGCGGCGACCGGTCGACGGGAGGCGGGTGGTCCGGCCGCAACGGGGCGGATCCCCGGCGGACGGGCCCGCCCCCCGGGGCGGACGGGGGGACGCGGGAGGCGTGGTCGGAGGACGCCGGCCACGGCCGGCCGCCGGGATCCCCACCGCCGCCGCCCATGCCGACGCAGCCGAACCGGCGCCGTCCCCTGCTCGTCGGCGCCGCGGCGTTGCTGGTGGTGGCGCTGGGGGTGTGGCTCGCGATCGTCCTCCTGCGGGACGACGACGCTCCCAGCGCGGACGGCGGTCCGCCCGCGGCGTCGCCGTCCGCGTCCGCATCCGCCGCCCCCGCTCCGACGCCGAGCGCTCCCCCGCGGGCCGCCGTGCCCATCCCGCCCGTCGGGACGCCCATCGAGGTCGGGGAGCTCTCGGGCTTCGTCGCCGTCGCGCCCAACGGGCAGCAGCTCTACGTCGCCCGGCGGGCCGCCGGCTTCGTCACCGTGGTCGACACCGCGCTCAACACCGTCACCTCGAACATCCCGATCCCGGCGGGCCCCCCGCAGTTCCTCATCTTCAACCGGGACGGGAGCCGGCTCTACGTCAGCGTCTTCAACGACGCCCGCACGATCGCCGCGGTGACCGTCATCGACACCTCGAACAACAAGGAGATCACCACCATCCCGGTGCGCACCCGGCCCTACCTGGGGGCGGTGACCCTCGACGGGTCACGGCTGTTCGTGCCGAACCACGACTCGGGGAGCATCTCGGTGATCGACACGGTGAACAACACGGTGCTCGAGGACGTCACCGTCCCCCCGAACCCGCACTGGATCGAGTTCACCCCCGACGGATCGCGGGCGTACGTGGCCAACCACGAGTCCAACCTGGTCACGGTCCTGGACCCGAACAGCCTCCAGGTCATCGATCAGGTGCCGGTGGAGACGAGTCCGCACAGCGTGGCGGTGCACCCGACCCGGCCGCTGGTGGCCAACGTCAACTACGACTCCGCCTCGGTCACGATGATCGACACCAACACCAACGAGGTCATCGACCGCGTGGACGTCGGGCGGAACCCCCAGGACATCACCTGGTCGGCCGACGGCCGGTTCGCCTACGTCGCCAGCGTCGAGGACGACAGCGTGTCGGTGATCGACGGCGAGACCTTCGAGGTGACCGCGCGGCTGCCCCTCGGGGACGGGCCGACGTCGGTCGCGGTGCTGCCCGACGGGAGCCGGGCCTACGTCAGCCTGCTCAACGAGGGCCGGCTGGCCGTGCTCAACGTCGGCGGCTGACCGCACCCCCCGGTCGGGAGGTCAGCGGGGGAAGCCGGCGTCGAGGTACATGTCCAGGACGGCGTCCAGCCGGGCGCTGCACTCGGCGACGGCCGCCCGGTGGTCCGGCGTGTCCTTCTCCGCCTGCAGGGCGCGGGCCTCGGCCAGCTCGCAGGCCGCCTGGGCGAAGTCGACCTCGAGCTCGTCGCGCAGACCGGAGGGGGTCATGGGCAGGGTCATGGGCAGGGTCATGGTCATGATCGCTCCACGATGTCGTCGATGGGTGCGGAACCCGAGATCCGTCTCCGCCGGTCCGATCAGGCTCCGGAATGGATTTCCCGGTGTTTCCGTGCCCTGAGAAGAGAATGGCTTTCCCGCAGCCGTCGGGACATCGAGCCAGCCCCCGGATCACCCGGAGGGGACTCCCCGGACGTGGGTGGGGCCCGCCCCCCCACCGGTTCCGGTGCCTGCCCCGGACAGCACTGAGCGCCCGCGGCGGGGAGCCGCCGCGGGCGCTCGAGGTCGAGCCGGACATGGGCGTGGCCCGGGCCGTGAGGCCCGGGCCACGCCTGGTCAGGGGTCAGTAGTGGTCGTGACCCGAGTAGTCGTTGTAGTCGTCGTGGCACTCGCGGTGCCCGTCGTGCCGGTCGTGGCCCCAGTGGTTGTCGTGCCGGTCGTGGCCCCAGTGGTTGTCGTGGCGGTGACCGTGGTCGTGGTGGCCGTGCCCGTGGTGGCCGTGGTCGTTGTCCCAGCGGTTTCCGTGGCGGTCGAACATGGGATTCTCCTTCGCTCCAGGCCCGGGAACTTCGTTTCCCGTGTTCTTGCCTGGGAAAAGAATGGCGGCCGGCCGGTCGCCGAACCATCGAGGAAACCCCCGCATTCCGCCCGCAGAGCCCCCCCTTCCGGACGTGGGGTCAACCCCCGCCGTCCCGTCGGGTCCGGCCCACCCGCGCCGGGCGCCGCCGGCCCGGACCTGCGGCCCCGGCACTCCTCACCGAGCCGGCTGGCTGAGGAAGCGGGCGTCTTCGGACCCTTGTTCGTGGGCGTCCGTCGCCCCGAGTTCGGTGGCCCGGCCGCTTGCCGGCCCCTCCTGCAGAGATGGATCCGCCATGACCAGTGGGACAGGGCATCCGCGAACGGGGCGCGTCGGCGCTGCTGACCGGATCGCAGCTCTGTCGGGGGCGGCGTCGGTCGTCATCACGCTGACCATCGGCTCCATCGGAGACGTGGGCGGCAAGGGCCTCGACCCCACGATGGCGCCCGAGGCGCTGGTCGACGGACTTCGCGAGCACGGGGCCGCGATCAGCACAGGCGCGTCGTTCACGGCACTGGGCGCGGTTCTCGCCGTCGTCTTCCTCGGGCCCCTGTGGAACCAGCTCAAGCGAGCGTCGGAAGGGCTCGCCGTCATCGGGGTCGCCGGCGGGGTCCTGTGGGCCACACAGACTCTCCAGTTCGCCGCCGAAGGTGTCGGCTTGGCGAGCGCGGCGGACCTCCGTGACGGCGTTGCGGCGCGGAGCCTGATGAC
This sequence comes from Geodermatophilus sp. CPCC 205506, assembly GCF_051383635.1. NCBI lineage: Bacteria > Bacillati > Actinomycetota > Actinomycetes > Geodermatophilales > Geodermatophilaceae > Geodermatophilus > Geodermatophilus sp. CPCC 205506. The sequence continues at coordinate 46,983 of NZ_JALPKP010000018.1, forward strand.
TGCCGACTATGAGGTGGCGAGACTCCTCGCGGTTCCGTCGCTCATCATGGTCGCCACCGCCGTGGTGGCCGGCTTCAGGTACGACCTGTTCCCTCGCTGGTTCCGCTGGTTCAGCCTCTCTCTGAGCGTGCCGGTCGTCATCGCCTTCACTCCGCTCGGACCAGCTGGGCTCATGGGCGCTCTCGGAGCTCTGTGGATCCTCACGGCCTCGGTCCTCTTCGCCTTCCGACCTCCCGACGCGCCCTGACCCACTGGCCCGGTGACGACGTCGCAGGTCCGAGGTTCGACTGCTCACACCGCTATCGGTCCCATCCGGCGCGCCCTGCCCCTAGCGTCGGCACCGACCCCACCGGAGGACGACGGAAGGCGATCCCATGACCGCTTCGACCACCCTCACCCGCGAGCGGGCGGACCTGATCGAGTCCCTGCGGCGACACCGGGCCTTCCTGCGTTACACCGTCCGCGACCTGACGGACGAGCAGGCGATGCGGCGGCCGACCGTCAGCGCGCTCAACCTGGCCGGGCTGATCAAGCACGTGTCGGCCACGGAGGCGGGATGGGTGCAGTTCGCCGAGGGCGGGGCCGAGGCGATGCACCGCAACTGGGGTCCCGATGCCTCGACCCGGCACTGGCATCTCGCGCCCGGGGAGACGCTGGCCGGCGTGCTGGCCGACTACGAGGCGGTCGCGCGGCACACCGACGACCTCGTCGCCACCCTGCCCGACCTGGACGCCGAGCATGCGCTGCCGGAGGCACCGTGGTTCGAGCCGGGCGCCCGCTGGTCGGCCCGGCGGGTGTTCCTCCACATCATCGCCGAGACCGCTCAGCACGCCGGCCACGCCGACATCCTGCGGGAATCGATCGACGGTCAGAAGACGATGGGCTGACCCCGGCGCTCGCATCGACCCCCACGGCCGTCGCGACCGGCGCGCTGTTGCGCCGGTGACGTCCCCGCTGCGCATGCCGTGGGGCTCGACGCGACGTCGAAGACTCGCGCGAGCAGGAGGAGATGACTGTCGTCATCTATCGCCTGGAAACCGCAGCATCCAAGATCAGCGCTGCATCGTAGACGGAATGCGTACGTTGGCGGACCAGCAGGGCCACCGCGCTCCTCTGATCGGTGGAGACGCACAAGACCTGGCCCGGTTGCAGGTCGTTGACGTCAATGGCCCCGGTCAGGTTCGACGTCAGGCCTCCGCCGGTGCAGGCGGAGAGGTCCGCCGCGGCATCCACTCCGTCGTATTCGCTCGGCTCTGGACGGCCGAAGTTGCCCTGGAGCGCCGTCAGACGACCGTTGACGTCCACGGCGATGTCCAGGGAGTCCCTCTCTTCCGTGGACATCTCGCCGGTGTCCAGATCGACTCCCAGGAAGCGCTGCTGCTGCGCTCCATCCAGTTCGAGGCTCACGTTCCGCACCCCGGCCTCCCCGGCGGGACTGGAGGAAGTCGTGGAAGGCGCAGAGGATGCTGACGCCGAGGCGCCGGACGACGAGGTGGATTCCGCAGGGACGGGAGACAACGTCCAGACAACGACGCCGACGAGGAGCAGGGTGAGACCCGCTACTCCGAACCACATCCGGAAAGCCGTCGGAAACAACGCGCCGGCTCCGACCACGACGCCCGCTATCACGAGAATCAGTTCTGGCGCGTCCACGATGTCGGCTCCCCCTGCCGTGTCAGCGAACTGAGATGCCTTGCTCCCGGAGCGTAGCGGCTACAGAGCGTCGAATCCGGCAGGCAGAGCGTCACCCATCGGGTGCCGCGCGCCGTCTGATGATCGTGCCGCCTGGAAGGTCGATCCCATGCGCCTCCCGCTGCCACAGGCGTGATCCCGCACAACACCGGAGGACGGTAGGACTGGCTGGACGACGGCGGGCCTCGGCATCCCCGTGGTCGGCAGTGGCAGCGTCGTGGTCGAGCCTCAGCCGTCGACGTAGCGATCGCGTTCGACGAGGAACTGGCCGGTGGCGGTGTTGGCGTCGATGAACTCCGGCAGCAGCGGGATCCGAACCGTGACGGTGACGCAGACGGAGAACTCCTCCCCCGGCGTCAGCGTCGGCGCGTAGCTCCCCGCCGCGTCGCAGCCGGCGCCGGCGGGCGCGTAGGCCAGTCGCACGTCGGTCGCGTCCACCGACTGGTCCTCCACGGCCAACCGCGCCGCCACCGCCGCCCGGGCCGCGCCGGTCGCCGGATCCGGCGCCGTCCCCATCGCTCGCCCGTCCTCCCGCGCCGCCGCGGTCGAGGCGAACACGCCACGCTGCACTGCCGAGAACCCGGCCACGATGTAGACCAGCGGCACGAACACCACGATCGCGATGAACACGAACTCCACCAGCGCCGAACCGCGCTCGCCCGCCGCCTGACCCAGCCGGGCCCGCACCCAGCTCACCCCGCGGCCTCCTTCACCGCTCGGCCGGTCACCGTCAGCGGCAGCAGGTCGCCCAGCCCGGCGAGCAGCGTCGGCACCGAGCCCGAGCAGCGCACCACCACCAGCGCCAGGCCGCTGGGGTCGGTCTCCTCGCCCGCGGTGCAGCGCAGCCCGTCGGCGGTGCCCGGCGACGTCGCCCGTGCCACCACCGCCACCGTGTGATCGGCACCGGCGGACGACGGCACGTCGGCGTTGGCCGCGTAGCGCGCCCCCTCCTGCGCGCTGGCGGTCACCACGTTCCGCACGTGCACGTAGACCGCCACCTGCAGCACGGCCAGCAGCAGCACCACGACCAGCACCGAGACGAAGACGAACTCCACGACCGCCCCGCCGCGCTCCCCGCCCCGGACTCTCCGCGCGGAGAGTCCAGGCCGGAAACGGACTTCCCGCGCCGAGAGGCCAGGAAAGGGCTCAGCCACCGCTCGTGACGGAGGACAGCGCGTTCTGGACCGCCGCGACGATCGCCTCGCGGAACGGGATGAGGATGGCCAGTACCAGCGCCGCCGTCATCACCGTGATCATCACCCAGCCCGGGACGTCGCCCCGCTCGGGATCCTCACCTCGCACCCGATCCGCCAGAGCGGCCAGTGCCGCGAGAACAACCGTGAACCCGCGCATGCGGCGTCCTTCCTGTCGGTCCGCCGCGCTCATCGCGCCAGCGAGACGATGCTGATCAACCCCGGGAACAGGGCGAAGAGAACGGTCACCGGCAGCACCAGGAAGACGACCGGGACCATCATCGCGATCTCCTTCCGGCCGCCGGCCTCCAGCAGCCGGCGCTTGCCGGCCTCCCGCACGTCGGCCGCCTGGGCGCGCAGCACCTCGGCCAGCGGGGTGCCGCGCTCGATGGCGACGAGCAGGCCGTCGATGAAGCGGGCCAGCGGGTCCAGCGACGTGCGGTCGGCGACCTGCTGCAGCGCCTCGACCAGCGGCACCCCGGCGCGGGCCCGGCCGAGCGCGGACCCCAGCTCGGCGGCCAGTGCTCCGCCGGACAACCGCGTCACCCGCGCGATCGCCGCCGTCGGGCTCTCCCCCGCCGTCACCGCCAGCGCCAGCAGCTCGGCCACCACCGGGAACTCCGCGAGCAGCAGCTCCTCCCGGCGGCGCACCTGCTGCGTCAGCCACCAGTCGCGCCCCAGCACACCGCCCACCAGCCCGGCCACACAGAGCAGCCCGGCCGACAGCACGTTGAGGTCGCCGGCCAGCAGCGAGCCGACCGCGGCGAGCAGCGCCGACCCGAGCAGCCCGAGGCCGCCCCACACCACCTGCTCGATGCGGAAGTCCTCGACGGTGCTGTCCGTGCCGAGTGCGTCCAGACGCCGGCGCACCGCGGTCCGGCCACCGAGGACCCGGTCCACCAGCCGGGCGCCGTCGGCCACCACCGGCCCGAATACCCGCCGGACCGCGGTCAGCAGCCCCGGCTCGGTGACGGTGCCCAGCAGCCGGGACGGCGGCGGCGTGTCGTGCACGTACGGTGCCAGCCGGTCGACCAGCCGGACCGAGCGGAACGGCGGCGCGAACGTGACCACCAGCAGCACGCCCGCCGCCGCGGCCAGCCCGAGCAGCATCCCCGCCAGCGCCCCACTCACTGCGTCACCAGGCCGCTCCGCGGCCCGTTCGCTCCGCTCCTCGCTCGCTGGCGCTCGCTGCGATGCTCACTCACTGGAGCACCCGCACGTCCTGCGGCAGCCGGCCGATCCGCAGCATCAGCCGGTAGGCGACCAGGCACACCGCGGCCCCGCCGAGCAGCAACGCGGTCCCGATCGGTGAGTCGTAGGCGTCCAGCGTCGTCGACTGGGTCGCGAGGAGGAGCAGCACCACCCACGGCGCGGCCACCGCCAGCCGCGCCGCCTGGACCACCCGGCCCTGGCGGGTCTCCAGCTCGGCGCGGGCGCGGGCGTCCTCCCGCAGGAAGGTGGCCAGCGTCCGCAGCACCCGGCCCAGGTCGCTGCCACCGACCTCCCGAGCCACCCGCAGCGTCTCGACGATGCGGTCGCCGACCGGGTCGGCCAGGTCGTCCTTGAGCCGGTCGAGGCAGGGACCGAACCGGCCGCTGGAGCGGTACTCCGTGGCGAACCGGGCGAACGGCGCGCGCAGCGGCTCCGGCCCGCGGGTCGCCAGCGCCGACAGCGCCTCCGGCAGCGACAGCCCGGCCCGGACGGCCGACGCCAGGTTGTCGACCACCTCCGGCCACACCTCGCGCAGGTCCGCGCGCCGGTTTCCGGTCAGCCGCCGCACCTGGACGGCGGGCAGCGCGAACCCGAAGACGCCGAACAGCAGGCTGACCGTCACGGTCCCCGTGGTCAGGAGGACGACGACCGTCGTCAACAGTGCCAAGCCCACCTGCAGCGCCGTCAGCTGCGCGGGGTTGATGCCCGTCAGGCCGGCCGCGGCGAGCTGCTCGCGCCGCCGCGACGGCCCGCGCGCACCGATCCGTCGCTGCGGCGCCCGCGGACCGCTGCGCCACACCAGCAGCAGCCCGACGCCGAGCAGCAGGCCCAGCAGCGCCCCGGACAGACTCACGGCGTCCACCGGCCGTCGTCGAGCAGCGCCGCCAGGTCCAGGCCGTGGGCGGCGAACCGCTCCGGGTGCGGCGGGTAGCCCGAGGCCCGGACCAGCCGTCCCTCGCGCGTGGTGAAGACGTCGGCGAGCTCGATGACGCCGTCCTCCGCGCGGCCGGGGAGGGCGACGATCTCGCGCACCCGACGACGTCCGTCGGGCTCGCTGCCGACGTGCACGACGAGGTCGACGCTGGCCGCCACCGTGGGGACGACGAAGGCGTGGCCGATGTTCTCGCCGGCCAGCAGAGGCAGCGTGCACATCTTCACGACCGCCTCGCGGGCGGAGTTCGCGTGCAGGGTGCACATGCCGGGGAGCCCGCTGTTCAGCGCGATGAGCAGGTCCAGGCACTCCTCCTGCCGCACCTCGCCGACCACGATCCGCGAGGGCCGCATCCGCAGCGCCTCCTTGACCAGCCGGCGCAGCGGGATCTCCCCGGCGCCCTCGAGGTTGGGCTGCCGCGTCTGCATCGACACCACGTCGGGCAGCGGCACCCGCAGCAAGTAGACGCGCCGGAACCACATGTCTTCTTCGTGCGCGTCAATGACCTGAGTGGTGTGATCGCGACTGGCGTGAGCCTCGTTAGCGCGAAGCAGGCGGTCGATTCGTCGGCGCAGCGACATGCAGCAATGCAAGAGAGGTTGCCGATTCGAACGTAGCCGTCAACGAGCGCCGACGGCTACGTGACCAGTCGGGAGCCTTCTTGATCTTCGCGGCGTCCAGAGCGGTGCACAGAACGCCTAAGCGGACAGTTCAGCGTTGTACTTCGCCAGGACAGGGTCGAGCAGTTTCCGCCCCCTCCCCAGCGCCAAATTAGTTGCGCCACCCCACTTGATCAGCGCATCCGCCGTCACACGGTCGCCAAACAGGACCAGAACGGTCTCATTGTCGTCGATACGAGACCGCCAGAGCAGGCCCACTGCGTCAGGGCACCATTCGCGAATCCTCTTGGCCCAGTGCTGCGTGTAAGGGTAATAGACGCCATCACACTTGGTGAGCCAGGAGTCCTGTGAGAATGCGTGCGCACCAGGCCCGGTCAAATCGACGAGCCGGAGTGGCCGTTGCACGCGTATCTCGGACAGTCGCCTGCCCCTAACTTGCGCCAAGGGCACTAGGCGCGGTTGACCTATCTCCGACTCCGGAATGTCACGCAACAAGACCTCCGCCACCGCCCCGGCGATCGTCTGCGCAGCATAAAGGTACGAGAAGTCCCCGGCTGTACTGTCGAACCTGCCTGCCCTGAAGGGGTTCGACACCGGATTGGGGTTAAATTGGGTGGGCGCGAAAGCGTTTAGGTGAATCCGGAACAGCGACTCGCCAGCCGGAATAGTTACGTAAGTCGGGTTTCCAGGGAGATCACTCGGCGGCTCGCGGTAAGGCACTAGCCTGCGATTTCCGTCATGGACGCCGCCAGCTCGACCAGCAGGTTCTCCTCGGGAGACTCCAATAGGTCCACAGGAGCACGGCCCGAGAGGTAGCCGCTTGAGGACACCCACCAGGACAAGGCACCCCACGGATCTTCACCCGCAAGCAGGTTTGCATTGCAACGCCGCACGGTTAGGCGGGGAACGGCGACGTCGTCTAGCAGCTGAAATTGGAACTCTGGAACAGCTACTCTGCCCGGCTGCACCAGCACAATAACGGCGTTGCGGGACCGCAGGTAAGACAAACTCGAAATAGAGTCGGAGATTCGTCGATCTTCTACGTCGAGAAGCGATGTGCCTCGGGTTGAAAGGCTTCGTAGCAGGCGTTCCCTTGTGGCCACCTGTGGCTCCGGTTTGCCAGTGGCGTCGCGAATGACGTCGTGTCGAGGCTCCGCCTGACTCGCGTAAGCGGCGTCACGCCAGGGTGAAAGCCGGAGCGCGATTTCCTCTCGCGACTGCTCGTCGTAGCCCGCCAGCAGAGTGGACAAGGCCTCAACGGCCTCGGGGACGGACAGCAGCCCTGCTTCCAAGGCCAGCAGAACATGCTCGTCGAGTCGCAACTGGCCCCCTTCGTTGGTCGCTGGCCGTAACGTACTTCGCCAGCGATCACACGGCCAGCCCGTGACGCACGGTAGTCGTTGCGACTGTCGACGGCACGCACAGCAACAGGGCGCGGCGCAACCGGGTCGTCGGACCGCGCCCGTAGCGTCTCGCGCGTGGACATTCGTCAGGCGTTGGTTGGTGTCGCTTCGTACTCACATCTAGCCGGCCGTGATCAGGCGGCACAGCAGCACCTTGCGGAGGTACGGCGCAATCCGCCGCCCGAGTTCCCTCTCGGACTCAAGGTTCTAGTCAGCGGCAGCGGCCAGAGCCTTCCGCGAGTGCCGTGGATTGCCCTGTTGGATAAGGACGTCACGGAGACCGCTCAAGACGGGCTGTACCTCTGCTACCTCTTCACCGAAGACCTCGACGGTGTGTACCTGTCGATGAACCAGGGAGCCACTCAGCACCTCCGCGTTGCGACGGATGCCGGACACAGTGGACGGGCAGCCGAGCGGGCCGCTATCGAGAAGATCAGAGAGGAAACTAGGCTTCTCAGGTCCTTAGTCACCGACTTGCTGCCGACCGACAGCGAGGCGCAGATCGACCTGAGGTCGAAGGCGTTCCTGCCTCTGGGGTACGAGGCAGGAAACATCGCCGGCGTGCGGTACTCACTGTCCTCCTTGCCGCCAGCGCCAACACTGGCGGACGAGTTGAGCCACTTCCTTGCTTTGTATTCGGCTTGTATCGAAGTGAAAGATCAACTTGCGGCGAATCGACAGGTACAGACCAGCGCGCGGTCGGCTCGACGACGCGTCGAGAATCACCCACTGAAGCCTGAGTTTCGACCTAAGAACTCGTCGGAGTACATCGCGACTGTCAAAGCGTCGACACAGCGGCGCACCCGGAAGCATGAGTCGCTTCTCGACGCTTTCGCTGATGATCTGACCGCCTCGGGGCACGTCCCGGCCAACAACGTGCACCCGCGCGACCTGACCATCGAGGCGAACGGCGCACATTGGCTGGTGGAGGCGAAGACTGTTGCCGTAAATGCCGAGGAGGCAGTGCGCGCCGCGATCGGCCAGCTGTTCTCGTATCGGCACTTCTACTATCGCTCAGCCAGGCGCGACGACCCTCGACTGCTCGCGCTCTTCGACACACCTGTCGGTGCCGCATTCGAGGAGTTGCTTGCCAGTCTTGGCATCGAGGTACTTTGTCGTACCCAAGGTACTTGGCGAGGCTCCGAGGCTGCCGAGCGACTAGTGCAAACCGATCAAGCGTCAAACAACTTCTCCGCAATGTAGACCGGACGCTCCGGCCGGGGTCGAGACGCTAACCACCAGAGGCCCGCATCGGCGTCGTGGCCGACTCTTCTGTGCTTTTCCAAATCCGAGAGCGTCTTACTTATTTCGTCACCGACGCGCAGGACTACCCAAGACGACTTCACCTGAGCCGGCAGGCGCTCCCACAACGGGGCGTGCATTTCCCGACGAGTCATGCCAAGCGCCGACCCCTCACCGAGAATGTCGCAGAGGTAATCGCCGAGCTGCGCCCGACTCAACCCTGGCACAGAGAAGCGGTCATTGGACTTCTCGCCCTTGGTCACTCAGGACACCTAGCGGCCATGCCCGGAGGGTAGTTGCCTACAGGCGTCGGCCGAGCCCTGAGCTGTCCCGCTGCCCGGGACGCTCAGCCTGGGTCAGGCCATGCGTCCCGGGCAGGCGGTGGACTAGCGGTCCTCGGCGGTGAAGTTGCTGTCGATCAGGTGGCACCCGGAGGGGCACCGCCTCTCCAGCTCCACCCACCGGAACGGTTCGGGGTCGTAGCCGGCCGTGATGCCGAACTCTTCCACTTCGATGACGGCCCCGCAGCGGGGGCAGGCGGTATCGGTCACGCGCGTGCGCGTCGGTCGTGTCATGCCCCGGGACGGTAGGGACGAGGGTGCTTAGTGTCGCGGGCTCGACACATTCCGTCATCTAGCGAGTGGGCATGTGACCGTCATTCACGCATTTGTGCTGGTCAGCGCCTTGCTGGCTCTCAGCTAACTCTGGAGGGTCGGCGGTCACCGTGGCGTCCCGTGACCGAGCGCCCCTAGCGTTGCGGAGCCGGGCAAAAGCAGCAGACCAGTAGCCGCATCTGGACGGCGCGGCGTGGGCGACGCTCCCTCGTCGAGCAGCCCCACCCGAACCCGACGGCCGCGACGGACCTACGGTGACGCGGTGACTGAGCCGAGGATGGTGAACGCTCGCCTGGCCTACAGCTACTTCGAGTTTGCGCTGGAGGGTCTCGGGGTCTACCTGCGCGACCCGAAGGGCGACGACGTCGGCCGGGATCGGTCCTACCTCAGCGACAAGCTCCAGAAGGCGCTGACACGGCTCCAGGCTGCGCGGGAGCTACTGCACGGGCCCGACGACGCCGAGCCCCCGCAGGACCTGCTGGCAGCCCTCGGCGAGGCCCGGGACGCGGTGGTGGACGTCGACTCGATCACCCAGGCCAAGAAGTACGCGGTCGCAGCCATCGACAACGCGCACACCGCACGGGTGCACCTGGGGCAGCTCACCGGACCATGACGGGCTCAGTCCGGGTGCACGTAGCCGATCGGGATGCCGAACTCACGCGAGGACGCGACAACGAACGTTAGCGACGTGATCTCGTCGGTGACCCTCGCCAGGACCCGCTCGATGGCGATCAACTCGTCTAGGGACGGTGCGGGCTCCGGCTGAGTCTTACGCGGGGGGATCCGCTGCCAGGCGAGCGAGTCCCTAGCTTGCCGCTGCCACTCATGCAGGTAGGCGGCCTCCTCCTCACCCGAGAGGTCGAGCAGCTCCTGCAATGGGCGCTCGTGGCGCGCCTCCAGCACCCAGTCCTGATGGACGACGTTGTTACGCCGTCTCCGGGCGTCCTCAGTAGCCATCACGGCCTTGAGGACACGGTCTCGCAGTGGGCCGACGAGCCTGACCTCGGCGAGCAGGCGCACCCACCGGTCCTGTTCTGCTCCTGCCCGCTTCCGGGTTTCCTCGTAGGGCACGTAGCGGTCGAGGTGGTGCCACAGGTTTGCCATTGCCAGGTCGAGCCGGGACCCAGCGATAGTGATCCGGCCGACCTCCTGGAGTACCTCAGATCCGGGGTACACACTGGCTCCTCAGCGGCCGAGCGACGGCGCTCAGAAGGTCCACCCCTGCTCTTCGATGTAGCCCATGAGCGGGAGCCACCGGATCCCAAGGGCCTCGCAGGCGTCCGGGATGCGGGGCTTCTCGATGCTCCCCGAGCGCGTCTCCTCGGTGACGACCACCCCGTCCCGCGCCATCGCGAGCGCGACCACGAACGGGTCCGCCATATTCCGCTTGCCTCCCCTGCCGACGAGCCTCGGTGCGATGCTGAGAACGTGCCGGGTCGCCCGCTGGATGTCCTCCTCCAGCGGCACGAACAGACCCACTTGCGCCTTCACCCACTCGTGGACCTCGTCCTCGCGACGGCTGATCTCGTCGCGGACGAGGTCCGGACACCGGATCGAGCCAGCGACGATCTCCTCCTCGATCCGCTTCCACAACGTCTGGAAGACCGTCGGTCGGAGGAGGTCACGTCGGCCGTTGATGAAGGCGCTCGTGTCGAAGGAGTAGAAGGTCACCCCGCTACACCGACTCCGTGAGTCGAGCCTTCTCCGCCAGGCCGGCGAGCTGGCCAACCTTGGCGTCGAGGTAGGTGGCGGCGGTCGTGCTGTCGATCACCCGTCGTCGATGGGCGTCGGTGACCGCGCGGACGTAGCCCTTGCCGAGGTCGCGGACCATATTCCGGTACCAGTTCCCTCGGCCGCTCCGGGAGCTGTTCTCGTCCTCCTCGTAGGCGGCCAGGAACTCCTCCCGGCGCTCCTCGTAGTACCGGATGGACACGCGGCCCAGCGTGACAAGGCGACGAAGGAACGCCTCGGCGCTAACCCCGAATGGGGCCGCTGCTGCCCGAAGGGCCTCGTAGTCCCAACTTCCGGGGTCGTTGACCCGAGCGACCACCTCGGGTCGGGCGAGGACGGCGGCGGCTGGCATGAGGATGTCCGCCGCGACGGCGTTCGCCCGCGCCTCCTGGCGGCGGTTCGGGTCGGTGGCGCGGGCGTCGGTTATCGCGTCACAGAGGCCCTCGGTGTGCATGAGGAGGTGGGCGTACTCGTGCAGCAGCGAGAACAGACGTCCACGCGCGGAGTCGGCACCGTTGAGCACAATCACGGGCAGGACGTCGAAGTAGAGCGAGAAGCCCCGCATCTCGGCGACCTCGACCAGACCCCCCGAGGTTGCCAGCACGAGGACCCCCGCCTCCTCCAGGGCGGCCACCCACACGTTGAGGTGGTCATATGCCGTGCCGGACCCGCGCGGGAGGCTCAGTGGCGAGATCGCGAGCAGCTCCGACCGGGCCATCGCGGCGACGTCCGCGTCGGATGACGGGAGGGGCTCGATCCGCCAGGCCGTCGAGGGCGTCGCGTCGTCCAGATCGGCCAGCTCTAGTGCGTTCTCCCGCTGCGCGTGGGCCCGCCGGTACTCGGCGTGCAGGGCCGGGGACCACCTACCGGCCTCCGCTCCCGCGACCCGGCGGAAGTCGCGCATGGTGTCGAAGTCGGTCGGCGGGTGGGGCAGGAAGAAGACGGAAAGGGCCCTCTTGTAGACGTTCGCGGCCCGCTTGAGCTGAGCGACGGTCGGGGACGCGGTCCCGTCCTCCCAGGCTTCTACTCGGCCCTCGGGGACGTCGATGCGACGGGCGGCGGCGGTCGGGCTCAGGTCGATGGTCTCTCGGGCCCAGCGCAGGACAGAAGGCTCGACCAGCGCGGGGATCGAGGTCGACACGAGGTCATCGTGCCCGAGCCCTGTGACGATTACCGGAGCAGCTCACACGTTAGGGCCGAGTCGTTACCTCTCAGGACGGATGACTCGCCAAGCCGTGTGACGTTTTGAGGCGGACCGGTGTCCTCGCCGGCTCGGTCAGCGACGCTGCATTCATGTCCACGTTCTCGGCCGCGGCCGCGCTGCCGTACGAGCACCTTGAGCGTGCGACCGCTGGGCTACGGGCGGACTTACGACACCAATCGGTAGCTGCCGGCCCCCGCGCGACGCCGCGGCTGGAGACCTTCACAGTCACGGGAGAAGTACGTCGCCTCCCGCCAGGGCTCAAGGGTGCCCGGGACTGCGACTCAATTGAGCCCTCGGTCGGTGGCCATAAGATCAACTGCCTGAATGAACCGCCGCCTCGCCTGGGAAGTTGTCGCGAGTGCGGCTTCCGGCCTTCGCATACTCACTTCAAGTGCACGGCGCAGCGGGAGAGGCGATCCGGCGATGGCGTCATTACGGGCAAGAAGGCGGGTCACTTCGCTGGCACTAGGCGCCGTGAGCTCTTCCTGAGGTTGCACGGTGGGCATGCCACGACGAGATTCCACACGCCGTTGAGGTCGGGCCCCTCCCAGACGCCGCTCTGCATCAGCGCGAATGGATATACGTGATCGACGTGTACCGCTGCCACATCCAGCGTGATGGGTTCGGCGCAGTAGAAGCACCGTCCGTGTTGGAAGCCGATCAGGGCCTCGCGAGCGCCGGCCAGCGCCACCCGACGAGCTGGAGTGAGGAGACGCTCCCCGTCCGCGGAGACGACCACTCCAGAACCAAGCAGCCCGCGCCCCAGCTCCGCGTCGAAGCACGCCTCGACGATCGACCAGCGCGCGTCCAGCTCAAGCCGGAGCAGGGCCTCGTGCCGAGCGACGGCCAACATCTGCGGCGTCAGGCTTAGCCGCCGGGAGCTGCCTAGTCCACGAAGCTCATAGAAGCGGTGTCCCACCTCGCCGACGCCGCGCAGGTTGTGGAACTTCTTCATCACCATCTGCGGCATCGAGGCCACAGCGGCATCAAGCAGGCGGCTCGTGGGCGCACCGTGGCGCAGACTCGTTGACGACTCCTCGTGAAGAACGGTCAGGAAGTCGGCGGCGCTGCTGACCGAGCCCGCCGGGGCCTGCGGGTAGCGCCCCGCCCTCTGAACAAGCTGCATGGCGTAGGGCACTGCCAGCTCGGTCAAGGACGCTTCCTCACATCCTCGGCGCGCCAGGTCTAGGAGCGCGCTCCCGAGTGCGAACTTGTACGTGCGGGAGTTGGCCCCCATGAGGACGGCCATCCGCCACGACGTCACGGCTGTCGGTTCGACTCGGTAGAACTCCACGAGCGAAGTGAAGCCGAAAGGAGCGACAAACGTGGGCAAGCTGGTCCGAGACCTGATCCCCGACATCATCGAGCGCAGCGGCAGGACTCCGGAGGTGCGCCTCCTCGGCGAAGCGGAGTACGTCGACGCGCTGCACTCCAAGCTGCTCGAAGAGGCCGAGGAGCTGCGCACCGCCGATCCCAGCTCACGTCTCGAAGAAGCCGCCGACGTCTATGAAGTCCTGCTGGCCATCGCTCAGACACTGGATGTAGACATCGCGGACGTTGCCGCCGCCGCGGATGTCAAGCGGGCAGAGCGTGGCGGCTTCGAGCGGCGCATCTGGCTGGAAGCGTGACCTGACGCTCGTCGCCCTGGCTGGCTCGTCGGCGTCTGGGGTCGGTCCAGCGGAGCAGTGGCCGACGGCCTAAGTGGAGGGACCGCCCAGTTGGTACAACGCGAGGTCAACGTCTCGTGCTAGCCAGATGCGACCGGAGTCGGCCACCATGTCGCGCAGTGCCTCGATTGCAGCCATATACGGCCCGTAACTGATCCGGTCACCGACCTGATATCCGAGCTTTTTCAGGCCGATGTGGGCGCGACGGTCATACACCGCCATTCTTTGAGGCGCTGCCGCCAGCAGGATCGTGGAAGGCCAGGCACCCGTCCCCTGCACACATCCTGGAAGCAGCCTCAGCCTTTCACGTCCTCGTGCCGCGGCCTCCGGTGTACCTGACGCGTCATCTCGCGCGGCTTCCAGAGCTTCGCCCGTGATCTGGCGGACCTCTTCGTCGGACATCCGGTTGAGCGGGAGCGCCCACTTCCGGTAGTCGCCAAGTCGCTTCCAGAGCAGCAGACCCCCGAGATCAACCTTGCCGAGGCTTCGGTCACGGTCGGCGCGGCTGGCAACCTCCGCCAGCGCCTGGTCGTAGTAAGGAGACGCGCCTTTCAAGTAGTCCTCGCGACCCCGCACCAGCTCGTTGACGATCAACTTCCTACTAGAACCGCCGCTGCGCTCCGGGGCGGCGATCACCGAACACCTGCGAAGAACTGGCGGTGGTAGGCCACCGCAGCCATGTCGACATCGTGGCCCGGACGCGTACGCAGAGATGCCAGAACGGAACGGTCCGCGGTCCGGTGCACTTTCCAGTCCTCGCCGATGAAGATCGCGCCCTTGTCGAAAAGCACATGATCGTTGGGGCAGAGGCACAGCACGTTGTCGATGACGTCGGGACCGTTGTGCGGCCGGCCCAGGGCGCGGATGTGCGCGCCTTCGGCGTACGCGCCTCCGTCGACTTCGAGACGGATGCCGCAGACCTGGCATGTGTGGTCGTGCAGGTTCTTGACCCACTGGGTCACGGCGCTGTTGCGAACCACCCGTTGGGTCACGCTCTGGGTTCGACTCGGGGCCTGGTCGCCGGCGGGCCGGGACGTGGTCCCAGCTCCCGGCCGCGCCTCCCAGGCGGTACCGCCGTCGGCCTTCTCGAGCAGGTAGCGGAACACGAGCGGCCCATCGGGATGTGGCTCGGACCAGTGCCGGACCACTGTGTACAGGCCGTCGTAGCGGAGTCCGCTGGCCGGCGTGTACGCAGAGCGGTTCCGCTTGCGGCGGGGAACGCCACGGATGACGCGTACCGGCAGGCCCCGTTCCTCGGAGCGGACGAGAGCGAGGTTCCCGCCGTCCATCTGCTGGTCTTCCACATGCCGAGTGCGGTCCTCGTTTTGACCGCCTTCGCCCGTGTAGATGATTCGGACACCTTGATCGTCGTCGGCGTAGCCGCCCGAGACGACGATCGCGTCTGCCCCTTCCTCGGGGTTGCCGCTGATCCCGTTCTGATTGTGCCGGTGCAAGCCCGCGAGGCGGACCTCGGCCCGAGACCTAAACTCGTGCCCCTCCCGGTAGCCGGGAATCTCGCCGAAAACGCTGGGCAGGGCCACACGAGCAAGATACGAGTTCGTCCTCGCGCGCCGGCAGCCCCGGATCACCCAGCGTGGTGACGCTGCGGCCTTGGTCCGCCCCGCGAGACCGTCAAGGACGGCCAACTGCGAGGCCCGGCCGGGCCGAATCGCCGGGGCGATAACGACCAGCGACGCGGGCTACTCGTCGGGGAGAAGGTAGGCGAACCTTCTGGCCTCAAGAGCTTCCTCGGCTGGCGTCCAGTCCGTCCACGCCCGTCGACGACCTCCAGCAGTGTGGAACTGCCCCGTCGACTGATCCTTGGTCACCTCGATGCCGTCCACCACGATGAGGTCCGAGTGGGCGCAGTCCATTCCGTGGTTCACCTCGTTGATGGTCAGCTCCACCGTGTCGGTGATCATCGAGCTGCCCTTGACCTCGCAGTGCCGCTCGACGCCGTCGACCATGACCTTGATGTCGTAGGGCTTGCCGAGCACCTCCCAGTCCGTCGCGCCCAGGGCCTTCTCGTAGTACTCCAGAGCGGCGGCAACGGCGTGCTGTTCGACGGCGGCCCGGCGCTCGGGGTCCTGAACGCGCGTCGTGCTCCCCGGCGGTGCCTTCTGCCCGCTCGGTTCGGCATCCTCGATAAGTTCGCCCCCCTCGTCCTCGACACCCGTGGTCAGCCTGGCCAGCTCGATGCCGGGGATGAGGTCGAACAGCTGTATCGGGAACTTGACGAAGTAGGCCTGCTGGGTGCGGACCTGCGTCCCGCCGTAGCGGTAGAAGGGGAAGTAGACGGGTGCGCCGTGCTGCTCAATTAGGGACGCGCGGAGCTCCATGAGCTGATCAAGCAGCGGCAGCAGCGAGGCCGGGGTCGGGGGCTGCGGGAACTGGGAAAACCCTTCGAGCGGCGCAACCCAGCCTTCGGTGGTGCGGGGGCCGGGCAGAGCGCGCCCGCTGGTGCCTCGCGGCTGCCAGGTGTACTCGGGCACCGTCGTCGCCGACTCCATGACGTCTGACCAGCCCACGAGGGCTCGCGCCTTGCCCGACCAGTGCAATACCCGGTCACCGGGCTTCACCTCGCCGACGAGGTCGTACGACCACACGCCGGCGTTCAGCTTCGGGGCCTTGAGGTTGGCACCGAGATCGTCCCGGAGCGTGATCTCCATCCAGTACCGCTGGGCCGGGTCTGCGGTCCACCAGGTGTTGAGCGCCACGGCACGCAGCCTGCTACAGGCGGGGCACCCACCGTGACCGGGACATGGACCGACCGCCCGAAGGGGGGGGGCGTCGTACCTGTCCGATACCAATGCGGTCGTGGAGACCAAGCGGTGCGCGAACTGCAAGCGGTCGAAGCCCGTGGGCGATTTCTACTGGAACAAGACCAAGCAGCAGTGGTATGGCCGGTGCAAACCCTGCCACCGGGAGCGGGCGAACGAGCTCCGCCGAGAGCGCCGGGCCCGGATGACGCCAGAGGAGCGGGCGGCGCAGAACGCCAAGCAGTACGCCAACGCCACCCAGCGACGCGAGGAGATGGGAGACGAGGCCTGGCGCGCCTACCGCCTCGCCCTGTTCGACGCCTATGTCGCGGAGAGCCGCCAGAAGCTGTGGCAGTACCTGCGCGAGCACCCGTGCATGGACTGCGGCGAGACCGACATCGTCGTCCTCCACTTCGACCACCGCGACCGCGAGTCCAAGGAGATGATCATCAGCCGGATGGTCGCCTCGGGGCGGCGCTGGGCGGTCATGCTGCGCGAGATCGAGAAGTGCGACGTCGTGTGCGGAAACTGTCACGCCCGCCGCACCGCGACGCAGATGGGCTGGGGCAAGGCTCCGGTGTCGGGAACAGCGGCCGATGCCGGATGACCTTGATCGCCGACCGGCGGGCAGGCGTCGGCGATCCGTGCCGTTCTGTCGGACACGGCCGGTAGCAATTCGGCCGTGACGGAGAAGGAGTGCCTGCACTGCCTCGACCGGAAGCTCGTGGCCGAGTTCTACTGGGACGAGAAGAGGCAGCGCTACAAGGCCACGTGCAGGGCCTGCGAGAACGCCGTCAAGGGCGAGCGGCGGAAGCAACGCAGCGCCCAGATGACGCCGGCCGAGCGGGCCGCTGAGAACCAGAAGCAGTACGCCCGCGACGCGCGGAAGAAGGAAGCGATGGGCGAGGACGCCTGGCGCGCCTATCGCACCGGATTGCACACCGCGTACGTGGAGCAGAACCGCGCGAACCTCTGGCAGTACCTCGGAGATCACCCATGCGTCGACTGCGGCGAGACCGACATCGTCGTCCTCCAGTTTGACCACCGCGACCGTGAGTCCAAGGAGGTGAACGTGAGCCAGATGATCTATAGCTATAGCTGGCCGACCATCCGCCGGGAGATCGAGAAGTGCGACGTCGTGTGCGTCAACGACCACATGCGCCGGACGGCGAAGCAGCTGAACTGGAAGAAGGCCTTGCTCACCGAGGTCCCGATGACAAGCGTCGCCGACGTGGACGCCGTCTAGTACCGCGACTGGCAACGTTCGCCCTGAAGGCGGCCTCAGGGACAGGGGCTCATCCTGAGGGTGTGGACTACGCCAACATCAGAACCGGCACCGGAGGGAGGATTCTCCCGAAGGCCGACCCCGACCAGCGCGCACTCGCCGAGCACATCGGCTTCGTCGTGATGGTGGCAGCGCAACTTGACGCAACGCTGTCGGGCCTCGTGGACGTGGTCGCTGGCTTCGACGGTGACCTGAAGCTAGAGGCGTGGGGACGGTCCGGCAGGGATCTGGTCCAACGGCTCAAGGTCATCGAGGAGCAGGAGCTCGCACCCGAGGTTGTCGGCTTCGCTGATCGATACGACCGTCTGTATCGGGTCCGCAACCAGGTGGTGCACTCAATCCGCATGGAAGAAGATCCCGATCACGACCCCGACATGACGGTTCGTCTGCTGAAGCAGAATGCCAAGCGCCCGTCTGAAGGCCTCCACGCCAGGGTTGTGCTCGGCGTCTCCGAACTCATTGACCTTTGGTATGAGCTCCGAGACTTCAACCACGAGGTGATGCTGATCTTTCTTGATTACGCGAGCAGGTCAAAGTGGGCACCGACGTGGGTTTCTCCCGGAGACCCGGAGTCGTGGCAGCCGCCGTCCTAGAGCCGCGTCAGTTGATCGTGCGCCAGTCGCCAGTTGCGGCCGGCGTTGTCGCTGAAGTCGAGTTGGAGATGTGAGAACACGAGCGGACTAGCGCTCCAGGACTCCATGTGTGGAAGCGGCCAGCAGTACCCCTCCTCCGGGGCAATCTGTGCAGCCCGAGCGCTGGTCAGAGCCCCTGCCCCGATCATGGCCCGCCGTTGGCCGTCGAGGTCGCGGGCGATGAGGGTCGGGGTCGGTGTGACTTCGAAAATCGGCGAGACGCCTTCATTGAAGACCAAAATCTCGGGAGGGTGCGTCGCGACGGTGATCCACGCTCGAACGACCGGTGGGGGCGGTTCGCTGGCTGCAATGCTCGGCAGCGCCCTCCGCACGCCATCGATCTGCAGCAGCAGTCCTACGTCTCGCAGGAGGCTCGACTCCTCGCCCCATGTGAACAGGTTTTCCGTCAGCGCGTTCACGAACTTGACCGCCACCTCGGACGCCGAGGTATGAAGGTCCATCGCATGGAAGCCCACATCACGATCATCCAGCGGCTCCAGCGCGGCGCGAAACGCCTCAATGAGGTCGGCCCGGGGGCTAGTGGGGTTGCCGATCCGCTGCAGGTCCACGGTGTCGGTGCGACCTAGCGCCTCCACGAAGACTTCGGTTAGGTGGAGCGTCTCTTCGTCAGCGATGACGTCTTGGCTCTTGTCCAGCAGTTCTAAGGCCACCGCGCCGGCCGCTTTCACGATCGCCTTGTTCTCGGCGATGTCGTCTGGACCTAACTTGATGAGCTCGCGGACCTTGGGTAGGGCCAGTCGAGCCGCGGGACCGAGCAGCGACACGGCGAGAGGCACGCGGGCAGTGTCTCAGTAGCCCGTCCAGCGATGGGTCCCGACCGGGGTCTGACTTTTGACCCTAGTGTTCGCGAGCGCCCTCTTGCGTTCGCGGCCGCGCAGGGCAACTGGTGGGCGGCAGTCTCCCTCGTGCTGGCGCTCGGAGCGCTCCTGTGCACGATGGTGGACTCTCGCCGGCGAGCCCGAGCACACCGGGAGACGGTCATCGCCAAGGGCTGACGCCCGGACGCCGCACAGTCCTCCGCAGATCAGTCAGGCGATTCACTCGGCCGCGCGAAAGGGGGACGGTCGCGGGTGTCTCATAGTGGGCCGTCCAAGGCGCAAAGTGGCACCTTCGCGA
This sequence comes from Geodermatophilus sp. CPCC 205506, assembly GCF_051383635.1. Classification (NCBI taxonomy): domain Bacteria; kingdom Bacillati; phylum Actinomycetota; class Actinomycetes; order Geodermatophilales; family Geodermatophilaceae; genus Geodermatophilus; species Geodermatophilus sp. CPCC 205506. Next base: position 66,305 of record NZ_JALPKP010000018.1, read on the forward strand.
CAACTCGGCCTGGCCGCATACGAGGACCAGCAATCTTTGCATGTGGCTGGCGCGCACGTCGGACCTCACCGGCCGCCAGACCGACGGCAACGCGGGCCAGGACACCCTGCTATGCGGCCGCACCCGGACCGCGGACTAAATCCGCGAGCCTGGTGGCGCTCGGCATAGCGCTGGAATGATGGGCTGTGCCGCGCCTGAGTGCGGCTACCGCTGAATCACGGGCAGCCGTCCTGGTAGACCCGGGGCTCGGGGTGGCCAACTGCGTTCCGCAGTCGGTGTTGTACAGCGTTGCTTTCTGCGTCTGACTGGATGTCTCCGCCACGAGAATGGCTTCCACACCCGCACTCCCAGTGCCAGTGCATACATTGGCGACCGTCGTGCCAATAGCGCCCGTGTTCGTAAGTCGTCTTCATGCGCGTAATCACTCCACGCTTCGCCATCTGCCTGGGTGACCCTGACTTCCAGGGACTCCGCATCGTTCCACACCCGGATGAAACGTATGCCTCGACCCGGTTCGCCGCATTCGAGCTCATTCCGGGACACGCCGCCACCGAGGCCGAGGTGCTCGTGCTCTCCGGTGCGGTGCCCGGGGTGACTGAGCAGCCGGGCCCGTGGGTCGTGGGCCCGGCGTCGCGGTAGCGCTGGAGCATCGACGTCGCCAGCCTGCGTGCCTCGTATCCGCTGACGAAGTCGCCAGGCACCGATCGCCTCAGCAGGCCGGCAAGGTTCTGCAGCTCCGAGAGGCACTCGGCATCGGTCGCCCCGGCGTCGACCTGCGCGGCCAGCGCCGACATCGCTGCGCTCACCTCCCGCCCGAGTTCGGGATCGTGCGCCGCGATAGTCGTGCGCGGGTCGATTTGCAGCGCCTGGCGCGCGGTGGTCAGGCCCGGCCAGCCGTCTGGCTAGCCTCATCCTTGATCGCCAGAACGGGAGGCATCGGTGCAGGCAGACGAGACCGCCTACGGTCAGCTCACGGACGTACTCGGCCAGCTGAACGCCATCATTCAGCGACTGCCCGCAGCCGAGGACTCCGTAGCGGCATACCAGCAGCGCGTCGACCGGTACCTCGCGCTAGGAGACCTGGCCGAGGCGCTCAGCTGGATGCATGAGTCGCTGCAGATGGCCTACATGGAGCTGGAGTCCGCGGCCGCCATCGTCGACCAGGATCGGCCCGTCGACATCGCATATGGCACGGGACGTTCATGGGCCGGACCGCAGCCGCCCTGCTACCTGCTGGGCTTAGCCGACCGGGCAGCCGACGGCACTGCCCGGGCCACGACGTCTTACCGGGCGCGACTGAGCGACACCCGGCTGACCGAGTCGATGGACCCGGCGTGCCCCAAGATCATGGACGGCCGCCCGTGCTCTGGCACACGGGTCAATCGCGCCGATGGGACCCGCGCCGCCGCGTGCTGGCCTCATCTGACGGCGGAGCAGAAGAGCGAGATCAACGCGGAGCGCAAAAAGGCCATCGCGGCCAACGCCTGCGCGGAGTGCGGAGTGGCCGCCGGTGAGAAGTGCATCCAGGACGGCCGGACCACGACCGTCCACCAGCGACGCCTACGCGCTCTCCACCAACCAGGTTCCTGACGTCCTCCGCCTGGCCATGGTCTAGCGGCCACGGCCTCGCGGATCTGCTCGGCGTTCTCGACGGACAGGTCAATCTTGTAGTCGACGCCCGACGCGTCTAAGGCCACCGCCTCGTGCGCCTCCAGCAGCGTCTTGCCGGTCCCGCGAGCGTCGCGCAGTCGACGAGGATCACCCGGACATTCACCTTCCCGGCGTAGTCGAGGGCGTCACCCTCCTCGTCGTCCTGGTCTTGCTTCTGGTCTTGCTCCTGCGGCGTCGTGGGACTGCCTGACAGTTGATGGTCGCCTGGGGGGACAACCCAGGCGACCCTCAACTGACGAGCCATCGCATGTCACCCCGGCAGGTGCAGTCGTGCTGGCCGTCCTAGACGGCCATCTATCGCTGTAGTCGTCCCGGTATCCCGCCCACCCCGTCCCTGACCGGGGCCCCGGCCTCGACAGCCTCCCAGACGGCCTGCCGCCACTCGACCAGCACCGCGCGCGCCGATCGGTCGCCGGCACGGGCAGCGGCCTCGCAGGCACCGACCCCGCCGAAAGTCTCGGCGAGCTGCCGCACGGTCCACTCCTCAGGCCCAGCCGAACTGCCGCGGGGCTGCTGGCCGAATCGTCTGCGGGCCTCGTCGAGCCCGCGCTGTCCGGCCGTCACCCGCCGACCTCGCGCATCTCCAGGATTCCGGGGACGTTGACGCTCAGCAGGTTCGCCCAGGCGTCCGCGTGGTACCGCGCCCGCTGCCTCTTTCGCAGGGCATCACTACTCGCGAGAATTCGGCCACGACCCTCCTCGGCGGCGTCACGGGCGAGCCGCTCGTGCTCGGCAGACAGGCGGCGACTCTCCGCGCCATACCAAGCGCCCAGCTCGGCCCCCAGGGCCTCGCGGACCCAGGCCGGAGCCCTCCCGAGGTGCGCCGCCTGGTCGAAGGTCAGGGTTGAGGGGTGCGGCCACCGGCCGGGGTCAGGGTCGAGCCCGAGCGGCCGGTCGGGGCCGGTGAGTCCCCGGGGCTCGGCCTTGCGGTAGTCGACCGTCATCGAGTGCTGCTCGCGGTCGCCGTAGCGGATCTCGATCATGATTCCTTGTTCTCCCTTTCGGTTGCCCTTCGCCCAGATCCGGCGAGGGGAGCTTGTGGATGTGGGCCCGGGACGACCACCGTGGTCCGCGCCGCGACGGCAACTTGTGCCTCCGACGTCACGACCCCCAGACCCTCAGACGCCCAAATCAGCAGTGCGTTCCGGTGTCCAGTTGGGACCGGGGGGAGGGGTCCCCCCCTGGGTCCTCCGGCCGCCTGAGGTCGCGGCTGCGACAACGTCCACGACGTAGCAGGAATGGAACCGAGCCACGGCCGGGTTGGTCGGCGGCGTCGTACGTCTGTCGCCTCACGGGCATGTCTCGTCAGCGACCGCCCGAGGCAGACAGTGCAGCTCCTCAACGGCTTCACCACTCACGCCTGATGCCGGCAACAAGGCGGAGCAGCAGGCGGTCACCGCAGACCTGAGCCGGTGAGAACGGCCACGCGGAATATGTCGGTTATCTCGCGCTGCCGACCGGGCTCCCGGCCGACGTGGGCGAGGGCCAGGGCACGGGCCAGGTCGGTCATCTGGGCGAGCATCAGAGCCAGGTCGTGGACGTGCGGACCCGGAGTTAGGTAGGAGCGCATCTCTTGATCGCCCTCGCAGGCGGCGTCCAGCAGGGCGATGCACTGGAGCATCGAGGTCTGCCGCTCCTGGGCGGTGATCCCGTTGTCGGGGTTGGCGACCATGGGCTCCCCGGCGTTGCGGATCGCCGTGGGACGGCGACGACGACGGTTGCTCATCGGGCACCCCCGGCCGCCGGCTGATCGGGCAGACCTGACGCCGGTCGCATCCGGCGGTAGGTCGGACACCAGTCATCGTGGTGGATGTTGATCCGGGTCAACCCCCGGTCGATCACATGGAGCGTTTGGAAGGCGTCGCAGTCCTCGCAGCCGCCGGGGATCTTGGCCCCGTCCAGCGAGGCGGCCCACCGGTTGATCTCGTTCACGCCGACTGCTCCTTGGTGCTGGGCGATCCGAGTACCCGATGCCTCAGATTTCGACCGATTGCGGTGATCTCCTCGTGGGTCCTGCCGACAAGGACGGTTCGTCCAGTTGTCCAGTCGTCCAGCTCGGTGGTCCTGGTTTCACCGTCCACAGACGACTCGGACGACTCGGACAACTGGCCTTGACCTGGGCAAATAGAGTGAGTAGTTAGTTGTGCTGTCTCCCCAGTAGTCCGAGTCGTCCGGTTCGTGTGGCTGTCCACGGAGGTCGGACGAGTGGCACGCGGAGCCAGCGACCAGAAGGCGCGGCGGTAGGGGACGCCGTTCTCCTGACCCTTCTCCTCGCGGCTGGAGACGGGGATCTTGGTGGCGGCATCGGTGATCGCGCTCTTGCTGTATCCGGCTTCCTCGCCGTCGTCGATCACCGTGGCTCGCAAGGTCTCCCCGTTGGTTCCGAGGTACTGGCTCAGCCACTGCCGCGCGCTCGGCCTCTTGTCCAACTTGGGGGTCAGCGCGTCCCGGGCGATCGTCCGGCCGTCCCCGGCGACCTCACCGATCCAGTCGGCCACACCGCAGCTCGCGGGCTTCTCGACCAACTCACCGGTGTACCGGTCGACCTCGGTGACGATGTAGCGGGCCGACCGGATCCTGTAGCGCAGCGCAGGCACGTTCAGCGTTCCGGCGTTGGCCTTGTCCAGGGCGACGATGCCCTGCTGCGGTCCACCTTCCTCGGCGTCGGGGTCGGCGACGACGAGGAGCAGGGATCGCACGGCGGTCCGGAAGGCGCGGGAGTCCATCATCCGCAGAGCGGTGTCGCCCCCGGCGTTCTTGTTCAGGTGCCAGGGGGCGACGATGGCCACCCGCTCCCCGTCGGCCCAGGTGCCGAGCGCCTTCATCGCCTTGTTGACGTCCTTGTAGGAGATGGACTTCAGCTCGTCGGGCAGCACGGTGACCAGAGAGTCGACCCAGACCACGGCCGCGTCGACCCGGCGGATCACCTCGGTCAGCAGCGGCAGGTCGCGGGGCAGAATGACGCTGTCCTCCTCGTCGCCCACCTCCCGGCAGATCACGAAGTGCACCCGGTCGAGGTCGGCTCCGGCCTCGCGGAAGCGGGGCTTGACGACGTCCTCGATGCCGTCCTCGGGGGCCATCACGACGACGTCACGGGCCTCGCCGTGGAACTCGCCGGGCAGCGTCCCGCGCGTCAGGTCGGCCAGGATCCGGATGCCGACGGTGGTCTTTCCGATTCCTTCCTCACCCGGCATCAGCGTGGGCGAGCCGATTGGGATCCGGCCGTCCCACACGTAAGTGACCCGGCGCTCCTGCACCTGGCTGGCGGTGATCACCTTCAGCCTCGGCCGGGTCTCCACCGCCACCGGGGGCTGCTCGGGAGGCGCGTCAGCGGTGGTGTTGGGCACCATGTCCATCAGGTCGGCGTTTACGCGGCGGCGTTCCTGGCTGCCGTTGATGGCCCGCAGCCAGCAGTTCTGGACGTCGTCGTCCTGCCGCTCAGCGAGCCGCTGGGCGAGGTCGCTCCGGCTGGCGACGGCGGCGCGGGCGTCTTCCAGGGTCAGCGCAGCGGCGTAGCAGGCGGCCACGACGCGGAAAGTGTCGTCCGAGCGGTCGCCGGTGTCCTGGGCCAGGGCGTCGCGCACCCGATCAGGGAGGTCAGCGAGGTCTGCCCCGCAGACCGCGGCGGCGACGCCGACCGTCCGGGTGCTCGGCGTCGCGCCCATGTCGAGGGTCCGGGACAGCTCGATGGGATCCCACAGCTTCACGGCTTCACCAGCCAGCGCACCGGCGACGCAGCCACGCCGCGCACGGTCGGCTTGCGGTTCACGCTGCCGGGCGGCCGCAACACGTCGTTGTCGCTGACCTTGGCATCGGCGTTCCCGAGGTAGCGCCCCAGCGCCCGGCACAAGACCTCGTGCTGGCGGACGTCCACCGGGGCGCTCAGGGCGATGTAGACGTGCCCATGACCCTCGGTGCCGGAGTCGACGGCGAACCCACCGACGGCCTGCACCTTCTCGGTTGACAGCTCGCCGTCGATGTCGGCGTGGATGAAGCGCCGCTCAACGGCGCTGCCCCTCTTCCGGTCCTCGCTCACCCGGAGGTAGGGGCACACAAACAGGTCCACCTGGGCGTCGGCAGCGCGGACGATGGCGTCGACCAGCTCGTCGCGCTGGTCCGGCCAGCGGAGTGCGAACTCATGCCACCCGGACGGCGAAAAGCTGTACTTGTTCTTCGCGTTGAGGAAGGGGTTTTTGCCGGTCGCTCCGCAGACGTAGCCGGTGGCGTCACCGAACAGGATGTCGGCGTAGAGGCCCGCATCGTCTCTACGGTGGTCCTCGTAGGACTGGGCGGCCGGGAGTGCGCCAGCGGGAGACGGGTGAGCACATTTCCTCACCTGCAAGGGTGCCTTCGCCGGGCTGTCGGCAGGGGGCTGGTTCGTAGACTTCACGTTTCGTTCCTTGTGGACGCAGGGAGCGGGCGATCGGATCGAGGGGGCGGGACCCGGGACGGGGTCACTTCTCCTCGTCGTTGGGGTCAGGCGGCGGCACGGAGCGGCGACCGAGCCGTGGTCTTGGGGATCCGGGCCAGCTCCTCGCGCATCGGTTGGAGCAGGACGTAGAGGGCGGACTTCCTCTCGGCGGTCAGCAGCGGTGCCTGCTCGGCGATCTGGCGGGCGGCCTGCCGGCTCAATTGCCGCTCGGCCGGTGTCGTCATTCGCCGTTCACCAAGTCCGCCGTGATCCAGTCGGCCAGGGCGCGTCGTTGGTGTGCTGTCGCCCAGCCGGAGTTCAACCACCTGTCCACCCGGGCTAGCAAGTACATATAAAGCCGGTGACTCGTGGCCTTCATAGGCGCTTCGGAATGCGGTCCGACACGGGCCTCGGTGCGCATAGGTCACTCCTAGGTGCATGTCTCAGGGGGCTTGTTTCATAGTCAACATGAAAACGCCGAGACATGAGAGCGGCGAGAATAAGGAACGTTTCCTCAGCCTCCGACCTGGCCTTTTACGGTTTGATACGCCAGCCATCGGAACGCCCGAGGCGCATTCCGTCAGGAGTTCTTGACCATTCCCCGAGGCGCGGGCCCGCCGACGCAGACGCGAAAGAACCCTCGGGACACGGAGCACCCCGGGGTTCTTGGCTGAGGACTGGTTCCTCAACAGATGGTCGAGCTGATTTACCTGAGGAAGGCTTTCTCAGGCGTGGCCTCACATGCGAGTCAGAGACCCGCGCGGCGGGTGAGGAGACTTCCTCAGCGCCACTCGATGCCGACCGAGGCGGGATCGAACGTCCGCCGACCCTTCCCCGGCGACAGCAGGGTGACGGTCATCAAGGTTCCGACCACGGCCCGGCGGCGGTCCGGGTCCAGACTGGCCCAGGCGGACGCCACGTCGTCGGCGGCAACCAGGGGACTCAGGACGTCGGCCCGCCCCGCGTCGGCCATCTGTGCCTCAATCGCGGCGACCTCGCGCTGCAACTTGGCCGACGTCTCACGGACGCTGGTCTCGGTCAGCACGCCGTCGGCCAGTAGTCCGGCGAGCTGGGCGAGCCGGGCACGCTTGGCCATCACGTCGCCGCGAAGTGCTCCGGTGTCGGGCCGGTTGGAGTCGATCAGGAGCTCCGCCGCGTCGGGCCGGGAGAGCCTGGCGACGATGACCTCGGTGACCATCTCCTCGATTGGCTCGGCAGCACGGGACAGATGCCGGGAGGCCGAGCACTTCAAGGTGCGTTTGCCGTGCTGAGTGCCGCCGGTGTTGCACGGCGCGCCACAGACCCCGCAAAGGGTCAGCCCGGACAGGAAGTAGCGCCGCCGGGTGTCGGGGGTCGTCCGCCGGTCGGGGTTACTCAACAGGTCCGCTACGGCTCGGAAGGTCTCTTCCCCCACGAGGGCGGGCCAGGTGCCGGGGCCGATGACGGTCCACGCCCGACCGGTCCGGCTGGCGCGCAGACCGGCGTACCGGGGATTGGTCAGTACGTAGCGCACGGAGTCCGGCCGCCACGCCCCACCGTGAGAGGTGGTCAGCCCGGCCGCGTTCCACTCCCGCGCCGTTGTGCGAAGCGACCCACCCGCCAGGATGGCGTCGAAGCCCGCCCGGACCACTACCGCTTCGGACTCCCGCACCGTCAGCCCATCCGCCTCGTATCCGAGTGCACGGGGGCCGACGGGTGGCAGCCCCTTGGCTGCGCGCTGGGCGTTGGCGTTTCGCTGGCGCTCGGACTTGTGCTCGATCTCGTGCCTGGCCACGCTGCCCATGATCCGGGCAGTGAGCCGCCCTGACGTGGTGGACAGGTCGTGCTGCCCAGTGACGGTGGCCAGCTCGATTCGGTGCAGGTCGGCCAGGTTGATGAAGTGCTCCAGCTCGACCGGGCGGCGGTGCAGCCGGTCGAGGTCCCAGGCGACAACAGCGCCGATGCGCCCGGCGGACACGTCGGCCAGCATCCGGACGTAGGCCGGGCGCACTTTGCCGCTGGAGGCCGACTTGTCGTTGTCGACGTACTCGACCGGCTCCCAGCCTCGCTCGGCACAGAGCTTCAGGCAGCCGGACCGCTGGCGATCCACGGCGGCACCGTCGCCTGTCCGGTCGAGACTCTGGCGGAGGTAGACAGCAGCTCGACTCATGACTTCAGTGTGTATCAACGCGGCCTTCTAGAGCTCGAACACCTCTTCGCAGGTGACCACCCGCTCGCGCGCCGGGATGGCCGCGCACAGGCAGTTGAGCAGCAACACCTGTACGCTCAGACATACGTGACCGTCGGTCACCGCCTCTCCCGCCGCCAGAGGCTACGGAGTGGGTCTCCGCCCGAGCGTCGGGGGCGGGCCGCACGATGCTGTGCTTGAGCCAGCGGACGGGGTGGAGCGTTGAGCGAAGGCCTGGCGGACTTCAAGGTCGGACTGCGCTGCCACGATGTGCACGCCGGTCTCCGGAATGTGGACCCCAACAGCGCCACCCTGACCCCTCTGGCGGACACGCGCATGGTGGGTATGGCTGCCAGCCTCGCCTCGCTGGTCCGGGGGCAGGACATCGTCTCCGACGCGGAGGCGCTGAAGACGATCGTCGCCGAACAGCTCGACATCAGCCCGTACGCCTTCACACCCGTCGTCGAGACCCTGGAACGGGCGGGGATGGTGGACGACGTAAAGCGCCGCGGACAGAAGATCGTCAGCTTCACCGAGAACGTCCCCTTCCACGAGAACCTCTACGACCGCCTCGGTGAGTCGTGGCGCGGCCAGGAGCCGAACCAACTCGAGCAGGAGATGCTCGCCGTCGTGGACCGCCTCGCCACGTCGCCCGTGCCGGCGGAGGAGCTGGAGAACGAGCTCGGGCTCGATCGTGGCGACGTCCCTCGCCTGCTCGAGGTCGGCAAGGCGTCGGAGCTGATCAAGGGCGTGACCCTCATCGACGGCGAGGTGCTCTACTCGCCGTTCTTCGGCTTCGAGAACCCGGAGCTGCTTGCCTCGCTGCTGGAGACTCACGGCTCCGGCCGGGTGGCCGAGGACCTCGCCGCCGTCCGGGCTCACCAGGGACTGCCCCTCAACGACACTGCCTATCCCGCGCTTGCCGACGCCATCAGCCGGGGGTTCATCCTGGCGCCGACGGTGACCACCCCGACCGGGCGCGAGCAGCCCTTCGCGGCGCTGCCCTACCTGCCCGACCAGAGCCTGCTGACGGTCCGGAAGACAGTGCTGGAGAAGGCCCTGGCGGTGCTCGCCTGCGTGCGGTGCGGTGAGCACTTCGGGGGCGCGACCAAGACGCTGTACCCCGCCAGCGTCCTCACGGCACTACTCGACCCGAACCGGAACCACCAGCTCCGCCCGCACAGCTCGCACAAGCGCCAGTACCAGATGCTCTACCGGATGCAGATCGTTGACTTCGTCCCCTCGGGCAGCTGGGTCTCGCCCAAGCTCATCGTCACGGAGGACAATCTCGACGCCGTCCGTCTCGCCCGCGACCTGCTCACCTTCGGCGAGCCGCTGGAGGACCGGGCCGGCGACGACGACGCCCGGAGCCTGCTGTCGCTGAACTCCCCGTACCAGGCGCCACTCCAGACGGTGAGCCGGCGCCGGGACCAGAAGACGATCAGCGACAAGGAGTACCAGGCCCTGATGGACACCGCGATGGGGCGGGCAGCACTGTGAGCGAGCTGGACCTCGGCCTGAAGGTCGCCTCCCGGCGCCTCCTCTGGCGCATGGGCTTCACCACTCGCGTCGACGTGCCGCTGCGAGCCTTTGTGCCCCCGTCAGGCAGCGGCACACGCTCGAAGCCGCGCTACGAGACATACACCGATCTCGACGTGCTCGGGCTCGCTATCAGCCCGGGCTTCGCGCTGCGGACCGTCATCGCGGACTGCAAGACCTCCCAGAGGGGCTCGACGGAGCGCATGTTCTGGGTGCGGGGGGTCTCGGACTTCTTCGACGCCGACGACGCATGGATGGTCCGGGCCGGCGGGGTGACGGCGGCCTCCCGACAACTGGCCGGTCGTCTCGGCATCTCGGTGCTGGAACCGACCGACGTCGCCCGGCTGGAGGAGTACCACCCGACCGACCTGCCCCTCGACGGGCCCCTGGCGCTCCTCTTCGACCAGGAGCGTGTGGGCGCTTACATGAAGGCCTTCACGACCCTCGACAAGAAGCTGGAGCGACTGGTCGAGTACCGCCAGTTCGACTACTGGGTATATGAGGAGCACCGCAACCTGCTTCAGGTCGTCGCTCACCTCGAGCAGGTGAACAAGCACTTGGACCCGCGGCAACCGGCGCACCGCGCCCTATTCATGGACTGCGCGTGGCTGTATGCGCTGTCCCTCGCCCACGCCGCCCAGCATGTGCGGGCCGTGCACGTCACCGACGTCGACACGGCCCTGCAGCAGTACCTGTTCGGTGGGCAGATGGCGCTGCAGGAGAAGCAGCAGCTCGCTGCGGTCCTGCAGCGCCTCGCTCCGAGGGGGACGGAGGCGAGCGCGACCGACGGGGTGCTGCCGGACTGGTACCCGCGGCTGCTTGAGCTGCTGACACGTCATCTGCGGCGTCCCGCCGTGATCAACGATGAGCTTCGCTACGCCGAGTGGGTCGCCGAGGCGCAGCTCGCCAAGGACTCCTCGACCCTCGCGCACGTCTTCGGCGCCGCGTTCGATCCCCTGGCCGCCAAGCTGCTGGCCGACGTGTGCGGCTTCCTCGTCACCATGGCTGGCCTCAACCCGGACTTCCGTGCGTTCGCGCGAGCGGTGGCCGCACAGCCGGATGCCCCGGCCGGCCTGGCGTCTACAAGATCCCCCGCACCTGAGAAGGCGCCGGCCTTCGACTCGGACAGTCCCTCGGAGGGCGTCCGCGGTAGCTGATTGACCCAACGACCAGGTCACGGCTCCGTCGCTAGGCGACGGAAAGTCTTGCGGGTCCCGTCGCGACCGCCTGCGGTGGTCACATGCGGTCGCTCCCACCGCCTGCGGTGAACACCTTCTCGAGCTGCGCCTCGGCCGCGCCTGGGTCATCCAGTGGCGCAACACCCAGTTCCACCAGTTCCAGGGGCGTCACGGTGGCGTGGCAGGGTTGAACCCGTGCCACATCTCTTCGCCAACAAACAGCCCACGGACGAGCAGCAGGAACGGTGGGAGCGCATCGAACGGACCATCTCCCAGGCCGCCGAGGACTGGCTGTCCGATCCCGAGAAGGTGGAAGACGCGATCGCCGGGAACGCCGACGCTGACGTGCCGACACTGCAGCGGGACCAGGCCAACTACAACGCCCACCCGACGGACAACAGCGGCATCCGGGTGCGGTGCCTCATCCCGTTCACCGGCCGGGAGGGCTACTTCTACTGGCGCGTGGCCGGGGTGGAGTCCCCGCCCATCGAGGCTGACGTCAACGTCCCGAGCAGCTTCGACCGGGACCGGATCCCGAAGACCGTCTCAGTGAACCGCCTGTTCGCCGCCGGCACCACGACCGAGCAGGCGCAGGCCTGGGCGACGGAGCAGGCCGACCTGATCGAGAAGCACCTCAACGCCCTGCGTCCCATCGCGGAGGAACAGGCGCAGCTGCTGCGCCAGAATGGCGAGAAGCTGGCTGCCGACCGCCTGTCGGCCCTGCGGACGGCCCGGGAGCTGCAGGAGGGCCTCGGCCGGGGCGTGTGACGTAACGGACGAGCCGGAGCCGGCCCCACTCACGAGTCACCTCGACGGGAAACGACTCACGCGTCCCCGGCCGGGACCCACCTGGCCGGGGACCACGGCAGCGAGGTACTCGCCCGGCCCCCGTTTGAGCAATCGATGACCCTGACCTGTGCCGAGCGGTCACACGACTCCACGTCACCGGGCAGGCTCAGTCACCCTGTGCCGGTGGGCGCCTCCAGGTGCTTCTGTAGGGCCTTCAGGTCGCCCACCACGACCGCGCCGGGCCGGGAGTGCCGCGCAGCCGTTCTCAGGTGGTGGGTCATGTGCTTCTCGGCCACCACGACGTCGGCGTATCCCGCCGCACAAGCGAGATAGAGCAGGTCGTTGAGGTCGTTACGCGCCCAGCGTTCGCTGGGGTTGCGTACCCGCTGGTGAGTGACCTCCATGACCCGACCCACGAACGGCAGCGCGGCGAAGAAGTCGATGCACACGTCAACGTTGATGCGCTCGCGGAACTCAGCGATCGTCATGCCGAGGGCAACCGCCGCTTGAGCGAGTTCCAGGCCAAGGTCGGCGTACGTCTTCCCCGCCGCGACGAGTCGAATGTCCCTGTCGGTCGGGTTGTCCCTCATGTAGGCCGAGAGGTCCGCGTACCCGTCGGCCCACGCGTTGATGTGGGCGTCGGCATGTGCCTGTTCCTCGGTGGTCAGCGAGTCCTCGCGCAGCGTCGCCGCCCACGTGTCCCGCCAGGTCAGCAGCTCGATCAGTCTCCTCACGGGCTCGGGAAAGGCGGGGTCACGGCATACATAGGGTTCGAACTCCGCCGCGCGAAAGGGTGCGCCGGGCGCCTGGGTGAAGACATCGCGAGCATCGGGGGCCGCATCCGGCTCCGGCCGCAGACCCCACCTCAGCTCCATCCCGCGCACGTCGATCGGGTGGCGCATGTGCCACCCGCCGTAGCCGGCGAGCATCGCGTCTGCCAGGTCAGCGCGCCGAGCTTCAGCACCGGCGCGGGCCGTCTCGACCAGGTGGGCGCACGACAGGGGCAATCGCACCTCTCCGGCCTCCACAGCCCGCCAAAGCAGGTCCGCTGCAGTCAGTTCGGCCAGACCGCGACGCCGCTCGAGCTTCTCCCGGTTCACCCTTGCCTGCGCCATGGAGACCCAGTGCGTCTGATCCAGGTAGACGGTGAGGGTCACGTTTCTCCTGTCTCGGATCCTGGTCGTGGCGTGGCTACGGTTCGCCGGTGACCTCGACCGGGGACGGAACAGCATCATCCGAGACGACCGCGCCGGCCGCGCCCCCCACCGCTCGGCGACCGCTGTGGCTGGCCGCCTGTGCTGGGACCGCGGTCGGGCTGCTCGGCGGCCTTGTCGGACTCGGTGGCGCGGAGTTCCGTCTGCCGCTGCTCATCTCGCTGTTCGCCTTCGCCGCGCTGTCCGCGGTCATCGTGAACAAGGCGATGAGCCTCGTCGTGGTGACGGCCGCGCTGCCGTCGCGCCTGACGGCGGTGCCGCTCGACGCGCTGGCCGAACACTGGTTCGTCGCGGTGAGCTTGCTCGTCGGCAGCCTGCCTGGGGCATGGGTAGGCGCGTCCTGGGCCATCCGGATGCGGGCGACGACCCTCTACCGAGTGCTCGGCGCGCTCCTTCTGGCCATCGCCGCAGTGTTCGCCGCTGAGCACCTGGGCACGCTGCCGCAGCTCCCTCTGCCGACAGGAGGGCAGGCCGCCGCCGGGGTGGTGGCCGGATTCGGCATCGGCGTGGTCGCCGCGCTGATGGGCGTGGCTGGCGGCGAGCTGCTGATCCCGACGATCGTGCTGCTGTACGCGGTGGACGTGAAGCTCGCCGGCAGCCTGTCGCTGCTCGTGTCGCTGCCAACGATGCTGGTCGGCTTCTTCCGGTACAGCCGCGACCAGGCGTTCACCGTGCTCCGAGACAACGGCCGGTTCGTGGTGGCGATGGCGGCCGGCTCGGTAGTCGGGTCGGTCACCGGCGGACTCCTGCTCGGCGCGGTGCCATCTACGGTCCTCGTGCCGTTGGTCATCGCGCTGCTGCTCTTCTCGGCGGTCAAGGTGTGGCGGCACGCGTAGATGGAGGACCGCCCGGCTCATACCCGACGACCGGGTTGTGGGGCGTCAGGCGTAATACGGCCCACCCAGGGTCCAGCCCGCCGTGTCGCTGATCAGCGACTTACGGGGGCCACAGTTTCGGGCGTTTCGCGCCAGGCCCTACGCCCGGGCGCGCGAAGGGCCCGCAGTACCGGGTCTTCCGGGAGCACCCTTGGCGCGCGTGCGCGATCGACCGTCGCCAGGCTGATCACGCCGTGCCGTCCCCTCGGACGACCCGAAGCGGCCTGACGGGCGTGCCGGCCCGATCGGGCGCGGGTAGTCCCAGCTCGACGCGGACCGCCGCGAGCACCTCCGCCTTGATCTCCGTGATCAACGCGTGCGCCTGGACCAGTTCGTTCAGCGTCACCTGCTCCTCCAGTGATGAGTTGCTCGACAGGGGGGCACCACTAGTCAGTGAACCGGGGGCGGTATCGGCCGAAGGCACCGGCTGTGGGGCACCACTAATCAGTGGTGCCGCGGCCACCTCGACCGGCGGGGGCACCGTGGGCGGGGCACCACTAGCCCCGCTTGCGGGGCACTGGTTTGCCCCCGGCAGCGACTCGACCCGGGGGAGCCGGTAGACCGCCGCCCGGCAGTTCTCCCGCTTCCGCCCCTTGGCCCACGCCTGGCCCTTCTCCACCTGCACGAGCAGGCCCCTGTCGATGCACTGACGCAGGGCGGTCCGCACAGCGGTCAACCCCAGGCCCGTCGCGGCCGTCAAGTACCGCCTCGGGCAGTTGGGACTGGTGACCTTGAGCTCGGCCGCCCGTCGAGCGATCGCATCCAACACGACCCGCTGGTTGTCCGACGCGGGGCAACCGGGGTCCGCCAGCCAGGTCCGGTACTCCGCGATGTAGGCGGCTCGGGCCGCCTCATCGAGGGCCGGGTTCTCCTCCACCCGGTCGACAGCCCTGTCCCACACCCGCTGCAGCGTCTTCTGCACCTGCGCGGCCGGGCGGTCGTCCCCGTTCCGCTTGGTGGCCACCTGCATCCCCAGGCCGCTGCCACGCTTGCTGAGTTCGGTGTGCCACTCGGAGTAGAGCCAGCCGGCGTTGACCGCGGCCATGGCGGTCCGGATCAGAGTGTTGTAAATCGCCGTGTCCCGGTCGCGACCGCTCATGCCGGACGTCGTGACGCCCTCGCGGATGAGGTCGATGTACGGGGCCCTCAGGTTGCGCCTGGAGAGCCCTACAGCCGCCTCAGCGCCTCGCTGCCGTCCGCCGGTCCCATGGGCGGCCCCTGGGCGGCTCACCCCGCCACCCCACGCTGGTAGAGCCGGAGGACGCCGCGCCGTCGACTCGGCCGCTCGCTCAGCGTGTACCCGATCGGCCGGATGATGCCTGCCCGGACGGCGGCGTGGAACCGGCCGCCCATCCGACAGGGGTGGTCGGCCGGTGGGATGAGCGCCTGAACCCTGTCGGCGGTGAACGGCCGATCCAGCGCAGCCAAGTGACGGATGGCGGCGTCGCAGCACGAGGCCCACCACGTGTCCTGGTTGGCGTTGGCCGCGGCGACGCCGGCGTCACGGACAGCCCGCGACAGGTCGGCGAGGGTCGTCAAGATCAGGGTGTTCTCGGCGGCCCTAGACTCGGCGTCGAGGGGCTGCTTGGAGGTGGCGTTCTCGCTGGGGGCGGTTCCGGTTCGCGGCCGGGCCGCCCCTTCGTCTGCCCTCACCGCGGACCGCCGAGCGATCCGCCGGGGCGCAGGAGCGTGGACAGCCGATCGCGCTGCTCCGGTGTCAGCGGCGGGGCAGCGTCGACCAGACGACGGATGTAGTCCTCGACGCGCCGGACATCGAGCTCCCGGCGCTCCTGGACAACTGCGTCGGGCGCGTTGCGCCAGCGGGCGTGAGCGGCGATCCGGGCGATAGTCGCCCGGGTGGCCGGGTCGTTCGACGGCACAGTGGCACTCACCTATTCGGTGCAGTACCACCGGGGCCTAATCGGTGACGGGGGTTTCGCCGGCAGTAGGCGAGGCGTCGAAGTGGATGCTATCCCTTGGCACGCCCGCGACGACGCATCACTCCCCGTGGGTCGGCCCACAGCCCCACCGGGTCGGCCGTGATGACCCGACGCTCCCGGTAGGCCTCGCGTAGCCGCGGGGGGAACAGGGGAAACTCCTTGCGGCAGGCGCAGGTGGCCCAGAGGCTGGCGTTCTCGTCGAAGTCGACGTCGATCCAGGTGCCTTCGGAGCCGTCCGGGGTCTTCACCGCCATCAGCACCTGCAGTACGGGCGCCCTGTCGATCGCGGCGACTCGGGCGAGCACGTGCTTGCCCTTGGGCTTGTTGCACACGGCGACGACCGTGGGCCTCATACCGGCCTGCACTGCATGAACCCCTGACCCCGGGGCAGGCTCCGAACGCCGCCCAAGCGCCGGAGGACGGCGCAGGCGTGGATCACGCGCCGGCCCCCTTCCACTCGATCGTCACGGCCTCGGGGTCGAATGCCCGTGCGCCCTGCCGGGTCCGGCTCACCGTGATGGCCATCAGCGTGTGCACGACGGCGCGGCGGCGGCTCAGCGGGAGGTCGTTCCAGGCCGCCGCCACATCGCTGGCTCCGGTCAGACCGTCCAGGAGCGGGGCGGGGTCGACAACCCGGGCTCGTCGCTCGGCGTCCGCCAGCATGGGGCGCAGCTTGGCGGTGATGCGCTCCATCTGGCGGCCGTCGATTGCACCTTCGGCGTACTGGTCCGCGGCGTGGTCGAGGCGTCCGCGCAGGCGCTCGGCCTCCTCGACCGCCGCTGACCGCTCGGCGCTGTCGCCGACGGCGAACAGGCCCACGGCATCCGGGCGCGCCAACCTGGCAGTGACCAGCCCGACGATGAGGTCGTCCAGGTCGGCCTTCCGGCGGATCACGCATCCGTCGGCGGAACACCGGTAGGACGGGACGCCACGATTCTGGGCGACGCGCAGCGTGGCTCCGCAGACCCCACAGCGGGCGATTCCGGACAGCAGGTGCGCGGCAGCCGTGCCGGTACTGGTCCTCCGCTGGGGATCCGACAAGACGGCGCGGAGCTGTTCCCAGCGGCCCCTATCCAGGATCGCCTCCCAGACACCCTCCCCGACGACCCCGCCCCGATGGACTCGCAGACCGGCGTTGCGCTCGCGCAGGACCAGCGCCCGGACCATGTTCTTGCCCCACGGCTTCCCGGTCGGCGACGGCACGCCTTCGGCGTTCAGGGCCGCAGTCACCGACCGCAGGGATTCCCCCGCCAGCAGGGCGTTCGCGATGCGCTGGACCACGGCCGCCTCGGCTGGCTCGATCACCTCACGGACGGTCCCGTCCAAGGCGTGCTCACGACTCCAGCCGTAGGCGCGGCGGCCGTGGGACCGGCCGGACTCGGCTCGCTGCTGCAAGGCGCGCCTCACTCTCTCGCTCTTGTGCTCGGACTCATGCCGGGCGACCGCCCCCAGCATCCGGGCGTGCAGTCGACCGTTGGCCGTGGTCAGGTCCCACTCCCCCGCCTGAACGGTGTGGACCGCCACGCCGGCCCGCTCCACGGCGGTAATGAAGGTCTCCAGTTCGGCCGGGGAGCGGTGCAACCGGTCCGGGTCCCACGCGGCGATGACGTCGACCTGACCGGCCTCTACGGCAGCCATGAGCGCGGCGTACTGGGGCCGGGGTTTCCCGCTGTAGGCGCTCAGGTCGTTGTCGGTGAAGGTGCGCACCACGTTCCAGCCGTTGCGCTCAGCCAGCGCGGCACAGTCCTGGCGCTGGCGCTCCACCCCCAGGCCCTCACCGCGCCGGTCGTCGGAGATGCGGCAGTAGACAGCGGCTCGCGGGGCGTCAGCCAGCGCGGCAGCCTGTGAGGCTCTGAGGAGGGCGGCGGTCACCGTCCAAGTATGTCACTTCGTACAGTTGTCGAGCGTGGTCTTGCCCGCCTGCGTCCCGCCGGCGACCAGGATGTTCAGCCCGGCGGCGACGGCGGCCTCCAGGAAGCGGGCCGCCTGCGCGGTCAGCGTGCCGAGCGCGACGAGTTCGTCCAGCGAGTGCGCCTGCAGCACGAACTTGCGGATGTTGACCGCCATGTGCCGGCGGGTGATGTCGGGGATGACGACGTGCAGCCGCGACCCGTCGGGCATCATCGCGTCCACGAACGGGGTCGACATGTCGACCCGCCGGCCCGAGGTGCGCAGCATCCGCTCCACCAGATCGGCCAGCTCACCGGCGCCCAGGATCGTGGTGGTCAGCTCGCTGCGGCCGCGGCGGGCCACGAACACCCGGCCGGGCTCGTTGACCCATAACTGACCCGGGATACACGGCTATGTGTGGTGAACGACGGCACTTTGGCCTGAGCTGCGATTTCATGGTTGGGCGTTGTTGGCCGGCGGTGACCGATGTTGGCTGAGTTGCGGACTTTCTGCGGACTCTGCGGACTATCTGCGGACTGAAACGGCGTGATCCGCGGGCCCCACCCCAGCCGTCCTGAGGAGCCAGGCAACCGCTCCACAGCCGGCCGAGGGTGCCGGCTGCAGCGGGTTGCCGGAGGGGCGCTGCGCGTCCCTGCGGGGTGGGCCTACGGCCCACCCTTCCCCCGGCCCGCTGCAGCCGGATCGAAGCCGGTTGTGGGAAGCGGCCAGGAGTGTGTGGATGGGCGTCGGAGGCTGCGCGGGACGCGGTGTCTAAGGGCTCCCGCCCATCAACCGACCACGGCCGCCGTGCTGGCCGGTGGAGGGCTACGCCGGCAATGACCGATGCGACACGGTGAGCGGGCGCGCTATGTCTAGCCGACCGTTGCCAGGCTGGCGAACACGATGATGTTGTCCCGGTAGTCCCCGGTGTCTTCGTCAAACGCTCCGCCGCAGGTAATCAGGCGGAGACCGGCGTGGTCGATGTCGCTGTAGACCTCGTCCGTCGGGAATTCGTCCTTGGGATGCTTCTCGACCCGGTCGACGCGGAAGGTTGCGACGGTGCCATCGGCGCGGTCGACGACGACGGTGTCCCCGGGACGCAGCTCCCGGAGCCCGTAGAACGCTCCTGGTTCGCCCTCCCAGTCGACGTGGCCGGCGAGGACAGCGGGCCCGAGTTGGCCGGGTGTGGGGCTGCCGTCGTACCAGCCGACGGGATAGGCGCCCTGCGGAACCTCCATCGAGCCGTCCCGCTCCAGGCCTAGCTCGATGATCCGAGAAGTGACTCCAAGGGCCGGTATTTGCACTCGGGCAGGAGTACTGGCCGGCAACTGCCGCGCCGTGGCCGCCGGACTGACTAGCTGGGCGGGAGGCGCGGAGGGAGTCGTGGTCGCGGTGACCGGCGGGGCCGCCACGGCGAGGGGAACGTCAAGTCGGACGGGGTCGACTGTGTTCTGGGGCAGGACGACGACCGCTGCGACGCCGGCGGCCGCCAGCAACGCGGAGGTGGCCGCCCAGACCCGGGCAGCGCGGGGCCCGGCCGTCCGGAGAGCGCGGCGACTGGGCTGTCCGTAGCGGGTGACTCGAGGCGGCCGGGCGAGCAGGGCCTCAAGCTCGGCGTCGATGCCGGACGCCCGCGCTGGAGGTGGCGCCGGGGGATACGTCCCGGCGATGCGCACCGCACCACCCACCCCGGTCCCTGATGGACCGGGGTGGGTGGTGCGTGCGCGATGGTGCACGTCTCGACGGTCAGACGGTCGCGCGGGAGCTGCGCCGGGCAGCGAACGCCGCGCCACCGGCCGCCGTCAGGGCGACGCCGCCCAGGACGTAGGGAAGCGTGCTGGCGTCGCTGGACGAGCTGCCGTCGCCGGCGGCCACGGCCCCCGCCGGACGGCTGGTCACCTGGCTCGTGGTGCCGGGGGTCACCTGGCTCGTGGTGCCGAGGGCCATGGCGCTGGTGACGGTCCCCGCGTTGGCGACGTAGTCGTGGTCCTCGCAGGCCTGGGCGTCGTTGTCGCGGTCCAGCTGGTTCGGGTCGCTCGGGTTGGCGTCGTAGACAGCCTGGGCGACCGCCTGCGAGACGAAGTCCGGGCAGTTGTAGGTGTCGGCGGCGTGGGCCGTGCCAGAGACGCCGAGGGACAGTGCAGCGGTGAAGAGGACACCGGCAGCAGCAGTGGTACGACAACGCATGATTGGCTCCAGAGTCTGTGGGGCGAGGCGACTGTCGCCCTCACAGGTAAGGTTTCACAGCGTTACCGATACTTCACGTTCCGCTCATGCCTAGGTTCGGCCCCCGGGTTAGCGCTTCTCGCCAGTTCAGCTCGCATAGACCCCACGGGTCCCACCTGTTGCCCGTCTGCGTGATTGACCGAGGACCGCGCCCCCACATTGCGGCGCAGGTACCTCGGCCAGCCGCGCGACCGCCGGGCGCAGCTCTCGGCGGGCGCCGTGTCCCTGCGTGGTTCGCTTGTTGCAACCTGGCTGAAGGTGGTCACCAGCATGGCAGCGCGACCACACAGGATTCTTCACAGCGACGCGAAGCGACCTCCGCACGTGCCTGGAGCGACAGCGGCGCGAAGCGAGTGTCTTCAGCGCCGGTGGCCTCGACGAAGAACCCGCGCATGTCTGGCTGCCGGAGCAACTGGCCAGGTCTTAGGTGCAGACCGCAAAGACCACTGGTGGTCCGGCCAGCACGGTGATCTTGACCGGTCCCATGCGAGTGGGCTTTCTGAGCCAGACCCTGACGACGTGGTCACCTTCGTCGAGGATTTTGTCGCGTCGCGTCCCTCCGACGTTGCGAAGCTGGGTCGGGCGGGCACCGCGGAACGCCACCTCTTCATCTGGGGCGGGGTGCTCTCGACCGGTTAGGTTCCTCTACGCGCCCTGGAACTCGACGTGCCGCAGCTACCTCTGCGGGCACCCCAGCTACCGGAAGAACTCACCCACGTCTGGGTCGCATCGGAGGCGACCCGGCCCGCACGGATTGTTGTCTGGAGTGCCAAGACGGACTGGGTCCAGGCCGGCACCATCCGGCCGGCCGGCTAACGGCGACCCTCTCTGTCTTCCAGCGGGGACGCGTTCCAGCAGAGGATCCCTTCCGGGACGCCGTGCGCCGACTCACCGGAGTGCGCGGACATCGCCGTACAGGGTTTCCTGCGGACACCGGCCCGGATCGCAGAATCAACGGCGCTTGTCCAGACCGGCTCCACCGGCCAGGCCACCGGGGGGACCGCAGCCGCTGAGGGCACCGGAAGTGCACCCGCCCGGCCACGCCGCCCTGCCGGCAGCCCCGCGAACTCGATTCAGCGGCCGCCGTCGGCCTCTTTGACGGCGACCAGGACTCGGCAGTCGGACAGGTTGCATCTCTCCTTCGCAGCAATCGGGCGAGGCCGCAGGCTCGGACATGGCTCGTTCATTACCAGGAACTGCGAAAAGCCGTCAGCAGCGGGCTAGCTAGCGGCAGTGGCGCCGTCGGCCCGATGGGCGTCCACGGGTCCAGCGCCTGCCTATGACGAGCAGCTGCTGTGCTGCAGAGCCGCCTCGTAGTGCTTCACGACCGGGCTGCATCCGTGTCGCGACGGACCGATGTGGAATCAGCCAAAGATGGAGACGAGTCGTTCCCTCGACTGGTTGATCTCGTCCACCGAGGCAGTGAACTCGCTGAGCGGCAGGCTCCCAGCTGAAATACGCTGGATGACTCGCTCGACGCGCGATAGCTCCGGCTCCAGGACGGGTAGCGCAGACTTGCCTCGCTGATCCATGATTCGCCGCGCGACCTCGAAGAACTCATCAGTACTAAGATCGAAATACTGCTGAGACAGCCGCTGGGCTTCCTGCACCTCCGGCCCAGTTTCCCCTGGGTCGCTGCTCATCGGTGCCACTCCTGTACTTGGCACACGGCGCACTGACGCGTTGGAAAGGAGTGCAGAGTTGCGGTTCGAGCTTTGACCTGACGAATTCACTTCCCCGGCGTATGGAACCTTGTTCGCCTTGGATCGGTTGCATCGCCAACACAGGGTCTGCAGATTGTCCGGCGTGGACAAGCCGCCCTTGGAAACCGGGATGATGTGGTCCACCTCGAGGAGTAGATGCGGCTCCGCTGCGAGCGACACCAAGCAGTACCGGCAGGTGTGATTGTCGCGCGCCTTGATGCTGCTCCGTAGCCGGGCGGTCATCAGGGCGCGCTGTCCGGCAGCACTCTTCTTGAAGCGGATCCTCTGCGAGAGCGTCTCGATAAGCGCGTCGATCGTGGGGGTGTTGAACGTGACGGTTGCGCGCTGTGAGCTATTTCCACCGGCACTGACGTACTCAAAGACGTACACGGGATATGGGACACTTATCGGCGATAGCTTAACTCCGACGTGCTGCATGAACTCGTCGCGGTAATGCTTCAGGATGAACTTGGGCGGATTGAACGACTCTGCGATGCTCGTCTCGCGCTGCCGAAGGTTGTTGATGGCATCTTCAAGTCGGGCGATGTCCTCGCCGAGGCGCTCCACGTCTGCAAGGTTGGCCTCGTCAGCACTGATGTTGAAGTACTTCGACACGTACTTAAGGGGATCGGCACTGGCGTTACGCACGACCTGTAGCGAGCAGTTGTGCACGTTCCGTGCTTGGTAGTTCGCTACGTTCCGATTCCGGCGGTAGTTGTAGTTGCTGGTATTTTGGAATGATGCCAGGTGTGCCTGGACGCCGGTGGAAGACGCGCCCAGTTGAAACGACCCACGGCTGAGAATTTCCGACGTGTACTGGGCAACCTCGTTGTGATCGGCAATCACCGCTGCGATCTCGTTCTTGTGGGCTGAAAACTCTTCGCTGGCGAAGTACCGCCTTTTGCGGAATTGTCGGAAAGCAACATTCAGAATCATGGCCGCCAGCACGACAAGGACGACCGTCATGAAAATTCTCATGGGCGATTGCATAGCCTTTCGCATTGTTCAGACGGGTTGTTAGCCGGATCGCGAGCCCCTGACTGATGACTTAGTCGGCGCGCCGTGGCCCTAGGCGCAATCGAACGAGTCGGATGGAGACCGGTTCTCGCGCGACGATCGCCCGGGTTTCGGGCCATCACTGACCGTCGCGCTCGACCTCGACCAGGCGGGGCGGACCGAAGCGGCGAACGCCGTCGTCGGACACGGGCGGGAGTCTGGCAAGGGGGCGACCTGTCAGCTTCTGGGCAGTCGGGGTTCTACTTGATGGCTCCAACGAGAGTCGCCGGTCGCCCCAAAGTCACATCCCCGTTGTTCAGGAGTCGCAGCCGATTCCGTCGCCGTCTCGGTCCGGGTGCTCGCCGTAGCCAGGCTCGCCGGTGCGAATTGGGTTGGGACGGCGCCCAACCGCGGCTGCGCTGGTGGACGCGAACTGCGCCTCAAAGCGGTGGCGTCGGTGGCGATGGTCCCCCTACTAAGCAGCACGGAGCGAGGATGCGGATCAATCTCCCCCGTAAAGGGGATGGCGCGCCCCCCAGGGCTAACTTGACCGCCTCACTGGTCCCCCCTGTGCCTCCAGTGCGCTTCTGCACCAGCGGTGAGCCGCCTCGCTCGACCTCGACCAGGCGGGGCGGGAGGGCCTCGCGCAGGTCGGGAATCTTGCCGCGCACCTTGCCTCTGGCCATGTCGGCCAGCACCGCGGGATCGCGTTGGCCGGCGACATCGCCTCGAGCATCGCCCGCGCCGAAACCGGGGAGAGGCTCGAGGCGACGGCCGACAGCCGATCGATGCGTCCTCCAGCATTTGCTCCAGCCGGGTGCCGTCCCGGGTCATCGCCCGGCGCAGCGATCAAGATCGCAATCGATCACACCACTTGCACGCCGGAACAAGCGGCTAGTCATAACCAACAGTCGTCAACAATTCGCCTAGTCCTACTCAAGTAGCCCGTGCCGTCCATACACTTCTGTGCCCACTCAAGTCCTCACTAGAAACGGCACGTATGCTAGAAGGTGGATGGTCTGGACCTCGCGTCGCAATGGCTCGTGGACGCTACTTTGGCTCGCTTGGCAATGGCGGGCGACGAAGTTTGATACTGGGTCCGCGCAGCAGCAGGGCAAGCTTGTCGCGCTGCTCGACGGTCAACGGCGGCGCTGCGTCGACGACTCGGCGGATGTGAACGTCGAGTTGCTCGATGCGCCTGGCTTTGATGGCGGCTCGACAGACCGCTGAGGGTCCGGGGTCGTCGGCAGAAGGGTCGCCGGTGACGTCCTCGACGCCAGCCCGGTGATCGAGCCGTTCATCCGAGCCGAGATTCTTCTCGGTTTCAGCGATGGCTGCTGGCTCATCCTGCCGTTCCGGTGCGACGGCGCGTGACTGCATTGACCGGGTCATCGGTCACCGGGTCCAATTGGGGAGCCCGTCGGTCGTCGGGAGCGCCGCCGGCGACGACCGGACCGCAGGTCTCATGACGGGAGCCTGAGTGGCGCTGCTCCGGTTGCTCTGCAGTCTTTCGCCGCAACGCCAGTCCCGTCGACACGGCAGGGGGTCGGCTGCGACGCTTCTCCAGCTCCTGGAGAACCGACTGGAGAAGGACTGGAGAAGGACTGGAGAAGGTCGCGCATGACCGTCCCGGGGCTGGCTGACGTACTGGCGCCTCCTCCGAACCTCCAGTACGCCGGTTGCCGCGGGCGTACTCAGCGCGACGGGTGCCGGGGACCCCAGATCGCGCGGCGTTCGTCAGCGGCGCGGAGGCGGACGTAGGGCCGGCGGTTGTAGGCCTCGAGGACGGCCTCGAGTGCGACGGACAGCCCGGTGAGGTCGCGGTCGTAGATCCGCCCGTCATCGAGTTGCTGAGCCAGCTCGTGCAGCGCCTGGGGCCAGTCGCGGCGGGTGAGCGGCAGCCGCGTCGGAACCTCCACGCGCCGCTCAACGACCTGGACTGCTACACGGCCGGAGGCCGCGGCCCGTGACTGCTCCCAGGCTCTGTGCCGGCAGGTGGGCGAACACCACTTGGCAATCGGTCCTCTCGCCCCTGGCGTGATGAGGCCGCCGCACCAGCCACAGGCCACCGCTGCGGCCCGCCGATCGTGATCGGTTGCGGCAGGGTCAGGCTGTGCCAAGTCCCTCTTGGCGGGCGCCCGCTCGATGTTCCGACGGCGCTGCCGCTCACGCTGCTGTCGACGAGCCCGGTCGTCGCTGCTCGCACTCCATCCCATGCCGATGACGGTGCAGACGAGCCTCCAGAAACCCGTCACAACAGAAACGGAACCCCAAAGTGCAAGAGGTGTAACGGCCGCGATCTTGATCGCTGCCTGTTGGGATGAGAATGCTCGCGTCGTCCGGCGACGTCGGATTCACATTGGCGCGGGTGAGCCCGTAGAGGTGTATGGCGCAGGGGCCTCGGGTGCCTGTTATTGCTGCTGCGAGCGCGTGGGTCTGTCTCCTGGCAGAGGTCCCTCCGGGCGGCGCCTATCGGTGTCGACCGGGGGAGGGATCCCAGGTGGAGTTGCTGTTCGAGCGGGTGGCCGGGCTGGATGTCGGCAAGGCGACGGTGACTGTCTGCGTACGCACGCCGGGGCCGGGTGGTCGCCGGCTGAACGAGGTGCGGACGTTCTCGACGATGACCCGGTCGTTGGAGGTGCTGCGGGACTGGCTGGTGGAGCGCGGGGTGACGATCGCGGCGATCGAGTCGACCTCGACGTACTGGAAGGGGCCGTTCTACTGCCTGGAGGAGGTGCTGGAGGTCTGGCTGCTCAACGCGGCTCACATGAAGGCCGTGCCGGGCGGCAAGACCGACGTCAAGGATGCGGAGTGGATCGCCCAGCTGCTCGAGCACGGGCTGCTGCGGCCGTCGTTCGTGCCGCCTCCCGACATCCGCCGGCTGCGGATGCTGACCCGCTACCGGGTGCAGCTGATGGCCGACCGCACCCGGGAGATCACCCGGCTGGAGCTGATGCTGGAAGACGCCTCGATCAAGCTGTCCTCGGTCGCGGCCAGCCTGACCAGCGTGTCGGCACGAGCGATGCTGGGCGCGCTGATCGGCGGGGAGAGCGATCCGCGGGTCCTGGCCGACCTGGCCAAGGGCAAGATGCGCCGCAAGATCCCGGCCCTGACCGAGGCACTCACCGGGCACTTCGACGCCGGCCACGCGCAGCTGGCCCGCTCCATGCTGGCCCGGATCGCGGCGGTCGAGACCGCTCTGGCCGAGCTGAACGCGGTCATCGCGACCGCATTCCAGCCGTGGGCGCATCAGCTGGAGCTGCTGCAGACCATTCCCGGAGTTGGGGAGAAGGTCGCGCAGGTGATCATCGCCGAGACCGGCGCGGACATGTCCCGGTTCCCGACACCGGAGCACCTGGCTTCCTGGGCCGGAGTCGCGCCGGGGATGCACGAGTCGGCCGGCAAGTTCCACCCCATCCCGCCGCCGCACGGCAACAGATGGCTGACCGCGATGCTGGTCGAGGCGACCCGGCTCGGTCGGCCGGATAAAGGCCAAGAACTACCTGGCCGCACAGCACGCCCGGCTCAGCGGCCGGCGCGGCATGGGGCGGGCGCAGGTGGCGGTCGCCCACTCGATCCTGGTCTCGGCCTACTGGATGCTCACCTGCGACGAGCCCTACGCCGACCTCGGCCCTCCGTTCGATCGCCGGCCTCACCGAGGACCTACCGGCAGAACCGAGCCTCCACCGATCCCGGGGCGGTTCACCGATCCTGGGGCTGCGATCCAGGCAGCCCGAGCCGGACGCAGCCGGGCCTTTGGGTTCCGACCAGCAACGCTGGCGCGGTTGTGGTCGGCTGCGCGACGGATTCTCTTCCCAGGAGCCGGGGGAGCACGCTGTACTCCTGCTCGGCGTCGCCGGAACGGGGGGGGCATGGGCGGACGGCTGGTGCTGGCATTCCTTCTCCTCGTCCCTGTGGGCGTTGTGACGGCGATGGGCTCCTTGGGTTCTGCTGACAGTGATGTGTCACCTGTCGCTTCGGAAGTGAGTGCCGTCGAGATCCTCAGCGGCGACCTGGTGGAAATGGCCACCACAAGCAGCGCATGGCAGACCATCAGCAGTTCTCCGACGACGGCGACGGGTACCGTCTTCTTATCGGGTGCATGCCCCGCGGCAGGCGTGACCGTGGAAGTCCTGCCGATGCCCGGCGTCCCAAATTCGTCCGTGGATGCCTCGACACAGACGGACGGCTCCGTGTGCCGACTCGATCTGTCCTGGCCTGAGATCGGGCTACGCGACCGTGCCTCGGGACACTTCCTCGTCACCGTCGGCGACCGCGAACCGATCGCTGTCGCGTACGACATCACGAGATCGTCGTCCCTCGACGTGTTCGTCTGGATCTCCGCCGTCGCACTGCTCGCCGGGCTCGCGGCAACGTGGATGCTCTGGACCATCTTCGGCACCGGGGATGTCCCCGAGGACTGGTCCTTCAAGGAGGCGTATGCGTCCACGTTTACCGGACTGGTGGTGGCTGCCGCGGCGCTCCTGGCCGCGACAGGTGTCCTCGACGAGTACGCGCCACAGTATTCCGTTGCCGGGCCATTCGCCGCGACCTTGGTCGTCGGCCTCCTGTTGCTCGTCGGGCCGCTGCTGTTCTCCATGGCGAAGAAGGACAACCAGACACAGCGCAGGAGGATGTTTGCGGTCGCAGGCGGGGTCGCAATCCTCGCGGCGGTTGCTCAGCTTGGGTTGGTGGTGCTCGTCATCATCAGCGGCTCATGGCCAGGCTGGGCCAAGTTGGTCATCGCCGTTGGCGCCGTCCTCAGCCTGGCGGTCCTGTTCCTCTATGCGGCCAGGCAGGCATGGCTGTTGGAGAAGGGGCATTTCCGGGGCTCGGGCAAGCCCGAGGAAGCTGCGGCGCGGCCAGAAAGGGCGGCGGTCGACGGGACTGTTGAACAGTCCAGGTAGACGGCTTCCACCGCACGTCGTCGATTACCTGCATGGCGTGTGCAGGCCCGTGCGCGGTACCGAAGCACGCTCTCACCAATGGCAGGGCCATCTGCGAATGGCACGGCCCGGAACCGGTGTCCTCCAGTCGCCGACGTGAGCACACGAGCCCGCCGTCCACCATGTCGCGCCGCGCCGCCCGGGGTCTGAGCACGGGTCGTTGTGATCGTCTTGGGGAACTTCCAGGGCGTGCAGGTCCTCGCGGACCGCGGTGAGCTCGGGGTGGTCGGGCCCGAGTTGGCCCGCGAGAATCCGGCACGCCTCCTGGCATTCATGGGCTGCGGTGACCGTGTCGCCCCGGTGCTTGAGGATTGAGGCCAGGTGGTAGCGGGCGTGCCCGACCTCGTAGTGGTCGGCTCCCCGCAGGCGGGTCCACGCGGCGATGACGTTGCGGGCTAGCGGTTCGGCCTCGGCGTAGCGGCGTTGGCCAGCTAGGACAGCAACGAGCACACCCTGGTCTCGGAGTACATCGGCGGCGAGTGGGAGGCGACGTTTGGCAACGCGCTGTGCGAGGGCGCGGCGGATGTGCCGCTCTGCTTCGGCGTAGTGGCCGTGGGCGTGCCACAGCCCGGCGAGGTTGTGTTCGAGCGCGGCCAGGGCCGACGAGTCGGCGTGCTGTGCGGTGGTGAGCAGGCCAAAGGCTTCGCTGTAATGCGCGGCGGCGCGGTTCAGGTCACCGGTGTCCTTAGCCAGGATGCCTCGACCATTGTGTGCGA
Organism: Geodermatophilus sp. CPCC 205506; assembly: GCF_051383635.1. Classification (NCBI taxonomy): domain Bacteria; kingdom Bacillati; phylum Actinomycetota; class Actinomycetes; order Geodermatophilales; family Geodermatophilaceae; genus Geodermatophilus; species Geodermatophilus sp. CPCC 205506. The sequence goes on from NZ_JALPKP010000018.1 coordinate 94,566, forward strand.
GGGCTCGCCGGAGCGGATCAGGGGCCAGGGCGAGCGCCAGATCCAGGTCTGTCCGTGATTCCTCCCAGCGGGCCTGCATTCGGCGGACGAGGCCGCGACGAGCCAGTACGTCACACCGGACGGCTGACGCGTCCAGCGACCGGCCGGCGTGCTCGATCACCGCCAAGGCGTCATTGAGTGCGTCGGTCGCCGCCTGCAGGTCCATGGCAGCGATGTGCAGGTCGGCGACAACGCCAAGTGCCGCCGCCAACTCCAGCGGCACAGATCCGCCGGCCTGGTCCATTTCGGCACGCAGGGCCTGCGCCGCGGCGGCGGCGGTCAGCGCGTGCCGCCGTGGGTTTCCTCGGCTGCTCCGGCGCAGCGCGGCCCTGAGGCGGCGACGGGCGGCCGCCACGCGAAGCAAGCTCCGGACGCCGCCGGCGGGCGGCGGAATGAGGCGGCGCAGGTCGTCGCCTGCTCCGCCCCGGCGGGTCAGCGTGTCGGCGGGCAGTGGTTGAGAGCGGCGGCGGCGGGACCGGCGGTCGCGGCGATGAATCCGGCGGCGACCCCCAGGCTGATGAATGTTCGGCGAATCTTGGACATGACAACCTCCATCGAGGGTCTTGGCAGAAGACAGTGCAAATGCCGCACGAGGAGCAGCCATCGACGCCCCCGCCTCGGCCGGTCAGCGTGACGGCTGGCAGTGGTTGAGCCCCGCGGCGGCGGGACCGGCGGTCGCGGCGATGAATCCGGCGGCGACCCCCAGGCTGATCAGGACTCGGCGAATCTTGGCCATGACAACCTCCATCGATGTCGTGGTGGGGAGACGGTGCGGTGTCGCACGACAGGTGAAGTTCCACTTGCCCGTAACCGCCGAGGCAGCGATGCCGGTATGCGACACACAAGGAGACTCCGCCGAGCTGGGCGCCAAGCCAATACGCACAACTGAGTACTTCACGATTGCAGTGGCCTCCACCCATCTGTTGTCGCCTGGAGAGCTCCTCCCCCGTCGGGGAAGACACTGCGCGGAGCAAAGCGCCGCGGAGATGTCGGAGATTGAGGCCAGGTCCTGCATTGGGTCTTACGTGTCGAGACCCGCGCAGTAGCCGCACGGCTTGTATTCACACAGAGTGAATGCTAGGCTTACTCGGCGGAACTTATATTGTCCCACGCTGTGGCGCCTTTGCAATAGGGGAGGCGGTGTGGACAGGCAGGTGGACCGCCTGGCGCGTTGGCTAGACCTTGCGGGCCAAATGCTCCGAAAACCCCTCTGGCGTGTTCCTTATGACCTGCTGAACGCTGAGCTCGCTGACTCTTTCGACGTGACGGCTATCGCTTGGAGTTCTCGCGCGGACGATGGCCGAGTGCAGATCGATGCCTGGCCGCCCGAGACATACTCAGGGGAGCGCCTAGACGCCTTGATGCCCACGGCTGCGTGGCAACCCCTGGTGCGGTGGTACAGAGCGACCGAGTCCACGATGCCGCATCGCTTGACGTCTGTGCCGAAGGAGATCGCCGACGCGCGCTGCGTCGGGCAGTGGCGCGAGGTGAGCAAGCCCCTCGGCGTTACCGAGCAGCTCGGTATTCCGATGTACGTGCGCGGGTCGGAGTATCGAGCGCTTGTCGTGGCCCGAGCCGATGAGGATTTCACTGAGGCGGACGTCGACCTTGCCTGCAGAATTCAGTCGTTGCTGATCGGCGTAGAGCGTCAGGCTGCTGAGCTCTCCAGATGGCGATCTCGTATCGGACACGACGAAACCGGTGGCCAGGAGTCTGGGCCGGCGGCCGCGACCGATGCCCGCTTGACGGCTCGTGAGCTGGCGGTATTGGCCCTACTCGCCGAGGGGCTCACCGCCAGAGGGATCGGACGCCGGCTGGACATCTCGGAGCTAACCGTGAACAAGCATCTTCAGCACATATATGCGAAGCTTCGGACCAGTGACCGTCTAACCACCGTCCTGCGGGCTCAGGAACAAGGCTTGCTGCCACAGCCGGGTCGGAAAAGCAGAGGCACCTCAGGATGACGTTGCTAGTAACTGCGCCTGGCTCCGGCCGATGAGACCCAAAGGGTCGGCGATCGCCTTGCTGACCTACTTGAGCGACATGGACGCTGGCCGGACAAATCTACCAACTCACCGTCGTTGTTCGGTCGATGGTCGACCTGGTCGCCGTCGATGCACGCGGAGGCCTCGATCACCAGTGCTTCATTGGCATGAACAGCGCGAAAGCCCGGGAATAGGACACGTCGCCGAGGCCTAACTGGGATCAGGTGGGCAGGGTCGCGGTTGGGGCCCCCGTCGGTGAGGCGGTGAACAAACGACTGGCACGTGTGCGGAGTTTCTGACGAGAAGGACCGCTGCAGAACGCAACCGCGTGGTGTCAGTTGGCGTCCGCCTAGAGAGATCAGAGGGCAGCTGCACGGCGAGGCAAATGGCGTCCATTCTGCAGATGGGACGCCGGTCCACACCGGCGGGACGAGTCAGGGCTCGTTTGATGGCCACAACCTCTACGAGGTCGACACGTCCGAGCCCGCCGTCGAGCTCGGGCGCGCACCGTCCACCATCAGCCGGGAACTGGCGCGCAACACCACGTCCACCCGTGGCTACCTGCCTCACGGGGCGCACCGCGCCTCGGTGCAACGGCGCCGTCGCCCCAAGCGGCACAAGCTGGTCGAGGGCAGCACGCTGCGGAACTACGTCGAGGCCCGGCTACGGAAGAAGTGGTCGCCGCAGCAGATCAGTCATCGGCTGATCAAGGACTTCCCCGGCGATCTGGAGATGCGGGTGAGCACCGAGACGATCTACGTCCATGCCCGCGGCGAGCTCAAGCGCGAGCTGGCTCGCCAGCTGCGACGCGGGCGCGCCGCGCGCAAACCACGCCGCGATCCGAACGCTCGCACCCCGAGATTCGTCGACCCCATGACCCCGATCGCCGCTCGTCCGGCCGAGGTCGACGCCAGGGCCGTGCCAGGACACTGGGAATGCGACCTGATCGTCGGCGCGGCCAGCGCATCGGCGATCGCCACCCTCGTCGAGCGCTCGAGCAGATTCGTGGTGCTCGGGCCTGGCTCGACCGGCATCCCGGGTCCAGCTGCACTTCACGCCAACCTCGGGGTCGTGGCTCAACCTGGTCGAGGCGTTCTTCTCGATCATCACCCGCCAGGCGCTGCGCCGCGGCAACTTCCCGACCGTCGCCGACGTCATCGCCGCCATCGACCGCTTCATCGCCGCCTGGAACGACCGCTGCCGACCGTTCACCTGGACAGAGGACCCCGAGACCGTCATCGCCAAGGCCACCGACCCGCGGCGCCACAAGACACAAGCGACGTCAGATACGGAGCACTAGCTGCAATTGACCTCGTTCGCCGTCGTCCGCGCACGGCCACCGCCGTCCATAGCGGCAGCCCAGCGAACTTACGGAACGGCTGTGAATCGCCACGAACGCGATCATGACGGCCTGGCAGTGTGACTGCCGGTCACGGTCCGCGCGTCTGACAGAGGTCGTCACCACCGGTCCTGTCCGCACAAAGCCCGACCCACGAGACGGTGGTAGCCGCCTTGCTCGGGTGAGGACGCAAACAGCCTCCTCGAACCTCTCTGCGTCGGCGGCGACCGGTCGCGGGCTCGTCGCCTTATAGAGAGCGCGACGGGGCAGGTGCGCTGCTGGAGGACGCGGCGCAGTCACCCGCCCGGTCAATCGACTCCGGGGACTCCCGGAACGACGACCACAAGGGCCGGCGGCCGACGGCCCGCGCCGCCGACTGCGGTCGCCGGAGGTGTGCGAGCGCGCGGCTGAATGAGCTACTGCGGGTCGCCGGTGATAGTGAACAGGGGGAGCAGCCCGGTGACCTCCAGCGGCCGGGTCACCGGACGGGTGGTGGCGATCAGCCGCAGCACGATGCCGCGGGCGCCGGCCGACTTCTGCGTCTCCACGAGCAGGGCCAGCCCGGCCGAGCCGAGGAACCGGACCCCGCGCAGATCGAGCACCAGCAACGCGGGTCGCCGCTCCAGCTCGGCGTCCACTGCCGACCTCAGTATCGGGGCGGTGAACGTGTCCACCTCCCCGGCGACCGACACGGTGACCGCGCCGTCCCGGCCGGTCTGGATGGTCACGGTAAGCGCATCCTCGCTGAACTCCTCGTCCGCGCTCCTGGTGGGCAGGTCGGTTGTGGTCACCGTCGATGCTCCTCTCCGGCGGCGATCAGGGATCGAGCCGGCGGGAGCCGCCGGGGTGTCCGCCGCTGCAACGGTCTCTTCCGCGGCGCCACACCATCTGGATGCAGGCGGTCGAGGACGCGGCGGGCGCGCGCCCCGCGGCGTGGAGACGCGCTGGTGGGCAACAGGCCACAAACAGCGGCGCCGGGCCGGGCCTTCGGGACCAGCCCGGGCTAAGACAGCGCCAACGGCGAGCGTCCCCGTGGGTACGCCGGTCGCCATGCTTGGTTGCGGGTCTCGTTTCGTTCGGTGGCCTCGCCAGTGGGGAGGGTGATGCCCGGCCCGCGTGACCCGAGTACAAGTCACGACACGCAAGGTCGTGTCGGAGGCTGGCCCTCCTTTCGCGGATTTTCGGTCGCCATGGCGGTCAGGCGCGAACTACGTGAGGGCGAGATCCCAATGGTCACGGCGGTGACCCGGCTGGACTTCCTGAGCCGGCGGGACAGCGCGGCAGCGCTCCAGCGGCCCGGCGTCCGACCATCGCATTCCTGGACCGACCACCTGCGCGGCCAGGTCGAAGCGCTGGGCCTCGACGAGTCCCTCGAGCTACTCGACCCTCGGCGTTCTCGTCGCTCGCCAGGCCTATGACGTGCAGCACCGGGGCATCCGCGCCGCGCTGTGCGCCGGAGCGGCGTGGGAGCGAATTGGTGCGGTGCTCAGCACCACGCCGCTGACGGCGTGGAACAGCCACCAGCGGTGGTTCGAAGAGCAGGTCGAGCTCTTCGAGCTCACCGGCCGGGACGGGTTGGACGACGTCGGTGCGGTCGACGCGCTGCAGCTGGCAGGCGAGCGCCCGTCGGCCTGCGGTACGCCGCGCAAGGCTCTGGGCCCCATTTGGGGCCCGACCCCAATCATCTGGCGCGGCCTTCCCTCGCCGGGGGGAAGAGGAGATGAGCGCCGCGGTCGACCGCCATCGTGACGACTGCTGCCGCCCACTCGGCAGAGTTCACCGCGGTCCATCGCTGCACCGATGGAACAGTCGTGAACCGTGGCGAACCCCTCGCTCGTGACTGAGGGACAGGGCCTCGGTCGAGGGGTGTCCTTAGAGCTCATTTCAGTGTGGCATCCAGGTGCCGGAAGCAGATCAGCGAGCAGGCCAGCTGAAGCAGCCCCAGGTGGAGGT